>NZ_JAFSNZ010000070.1 GCF_017447225.1 Methanobrevibacter sp.
CTCTGTTGCAAGTCCAGTTGTAACATTTCGAACTCTTCCTTTGTCATGGTTTTGTAACAGTTGTATACATGTGCATTATTGCGACCGCAAAAGTACGGCACGACTACAACCCCTACAACGTGTATTTCAACGTATGCTTACGTTGTATGTACAAATCGTAGGAAAAATTGGAAGTGGAGATTTCACCGCTGAGGCTTTTGGTGAATTTGAAGGATTTTTGAATTAGCCTTTCGCTCCCATCATTTACATAAGTCATTGAAACCCTGACATAATCCGATTCAGAATCCATAAGTTCAGAGATTCTCTTCTTGGAGATGTATTTGTTGTCGGCTTTGGGCAAAGAGCCAACGGTATCAAACAGTCATTCGACAGCCTTGATATGTTTTATTAATTTATTGTCATAACGAAGCCTGACTCTTGTTTTGTGGTTAATTCACCATAAAGATATTGTCTTTTGTCAGTTGTTGTTTTGAAAGAATCGGATTCTGTGGCTACAATGTTTTTGACAAACATAGTACATACTCTTCCCAACTCTCATCTAATTAGTAATCAAAATATAAAAATCAATGAGTGAAGCAACAATTATTATAAATTTTGTCAATAAACTCATTTATTTTATCCTGATCATTTTCACTAATTAAAAACTCATATTCGGTTGGAGAGAATGAATATATTCCAAAATTCTTAATGTAGTTGCCATTTAAACAATAATATCCTGAAGAATATGGTTTACTAGTAGATGATATGTATGACCAAAACAGCGAAGACTCTACAATACGTTTTACGACGATTAACTTATTAATATCATCGTCAATAAAAGCCTGTCCGTTATAAAACAATAAATCTGGGTCTGTGGAGAGTATACAATGTGGCGGTTTATTAGCAATTTTAGGGAACAAAAGCTTTGCCTTTGTTTTCTTTATTCCCTGGGAACGACCAAATGCATACCAATGATCGTATTCAGAACCTTTACCTTTGTCTCGACTAAGCAATAAATGTCTATGAGCATTTAAATAATGATATGCCTGAGGGTATACATCTATAAAATAATTTTCTTCAATGACAGACGGTTTTGTGTCATTTGTATATGGGAATATTACTTTTTCTGCAATAGAATCATAATCAACCTCTTTTGTCAATTTATTTGAGTTAACAATGCTTCTGCAAACTTTTTTTTCTACTCTCCAATCCACCCCATCCTTATTGAAATAGTAATATTCATCATCTGAAAAATATGGATGGAAAATGTATGTTTTATTGCTCAATGTAGCAATCCCATGACTTGAAGAACAGTATTCCCCCAAAGGGATTCCCACTGATTCAATGCTCGAATTTTTAGTATATTGATTTAAATTCCATCCAGAATAATAATTTAAATCTGAGTATTTTACTTTTATAAAACATGGTACTTTATTTATACTATCAAATTTATTAATACCATAATTTATGGTACTGGATTGTTCTTTTCTAATAATACAAATGCAAGTATAAGTGCTCCTCGATTTAAAAATCTGCCTGTCTCTAAAATCAATTAAATCAAACTTGAAATGATTATCCTGAAAATATTTTCTTAACGCTCTTCCATTCAAACTTTTTATAAAACTATTCATGGTTATATAACCCAAAACACCATTTTCTTTTATATTTTCCAAGCCTATTTGGAAAAATGGTATATATAGATCTGGGTGTCCTGTTTGGCAAACGCTCCACTTATTTAATGCTACTTTTACATCAGAATTCATGTTTCTTGAACAGACGTAAGGAGGATTCCCAACAATGACATCTAATTTTTCCCCATTTTTACTGATCATTTTTTCAAAATCATACGTAAGTGTATTAGCATGTTTAATATTAAATTCAAAATTGTTATCCTCGCCCTCTGAAATTGCAAGAAGTGATAATAATATTTGGCTACGTTGCACCGAATATTTTTGAATATCTATTCCATATAATTGTTCTTTATATATATCTATATAATTACGGCCAGTCTTATTATGAATATAAAGAGCAACATCCATTAAAAAACTACCGCATCCACATGCAATATCACCCACTTTCACCGTTTTCAACTTTTTAATATCTAATGCATTTAATACCTGATTTATTATTAGCGTTCTAACCTCTTTTGGTGTATAAATCGCCCCAGTGACTACTTTGTCTTTTGGAGAGACTACAAACTCAAATAATTCAATCAAACATTCAAATGTAAAATCACAATCACATTGCTCTAATTGTTGAATGAATTCATTTAATTCTTCAGGATCAACACACTTAGTGTGTTCTATTAAATCAGCATTGACGTTTATAACCCATTGGTTCTTAACAGCAAACGCTGAAATAAACAAAGAATCCACCATGAATGGGTCAGAAATGTTTTTCTTTTTTAAGTATTGAAATATACTTTGTTTCATTGATTTAATGCAAGATAGTTTTCATATTTTAAATATTCACATGTAAATTCAGATATCAACACACATATTTCAGTCAACAATTCACTGTTTTTCTCAGCAGCATTATCTAACACTTCTTTAACTTTAATAAGTTCTTCCATTTTGTCTTTCATCTGATCCAACTTCCATACAATAGCATAGCGGCAAAGACCCATTCTAAGATGGTCAAACATGTATTTTCCTTCCTCTGTATCAGGAATGATATTACCCATGTCATCTCTATGAAAATGCTTGTTATAGTCAACAGTACATGGATCCAAATAATTGGAGTTTTCATCATCAGACTTTAGAATATTTACATAAGAGCATGAATATACTAAATTATTATAGTCGGTTTTAAGATTTGGATTATCTACAATATGTTTTCTCCATGGAATGAAATGATCAATATGGAAACATCTTGGACCGCCAAACCAATAATCTCTACAATCAGTATAACCACATTTGTGATGGAAGTCTTCTATTAAAAAAGGTTTGTATTCCAAATAGTTCTTCTTTGAACTAACACGGCTCCTAGCTGGCGTACTATTTCGAAAGTTTTTCATTAAGTTGTTCAAATTTTGATATTAATATATCTGCTCTTGTTATCAAATCCGAAATCTTTTGAGAATTAGACATTTTTTTGATTTCATTTGGTATAGAGCTTCTATTATCAATTGATCCTTCAATAAGCGAGTCTAGCATTATTAACTCCTCTTCTTCCTTACATGTCAAAGGTTCTTGATTCCGCTTTGAAATCAATTCAGAGATTCGACTTTGAGCCGTTTCCAAATGTTTATGATAATGTTTAATCTGTTCAACAACCTTCCCTATAAATGATGTATTTTCTGGATCTTCATTGTTAAATAGCTTTTTTACATATACAATATTTACGTCTTCTGATTGTGAAATAGCTTGGTTTTCATGAGAAGTCATAATAAAGCAAGGAAAACCTTTCTTTATTACACAAAACTCGTTCACTAACTCTACACCATTATAAGGAATATTGTATTTGACATCCTGTTTAATATCATTGAGCATAAAGTCTGTGATAAGTGCGTTAGGATTCAATTCGACAATTTCCATTATCATTTCTTCCATCGAACTTAGTGGTAGACATGTAACGGGTTCTATTTCAAATTCTGAATGTTTTTCTACATAGTCAACAAAATCATCCTGTTCCGTTTTTTGTTCATCAACAAATAAGATTCTATACGTCATATTATTTATATTTTTGTGGAATTATTATTCTAATGCCGAATCCAATATTAGGATAAAGTAGTTTTACATCACCGTCATATTCTTTTACAATAGTATTTACTAGCCACATTCCTAAACCTGTACCTATTTCCTCTCCCGTTTCTGCACTCCTTTTTGTCGTAAATA
>NZ_JAFSNZ010000071.1 GCF_017447225.1 Methanobrevibacter sp.
AAAGTACTTAATAATTATATTAAGCCCATAATAAAAAAATTAAATCCAAAACACAATACTGAATGGGAAGTCCAAAAAATTAGTTAAAAATAGAATAAATTATATTTAAATAAATAAAATTAAATATGCAATTTACTATAATCAAATACCAACAAATCATCGATTAAGAAAGTTTATATTGATTTATATATTTGTAGTAGAATATATATAAAGATTGCCAAAAAAATATTAAACAATTAATAATAATTATAAATATTTATTATATATACATATAATTTTTTATAATAAAAATTAGCTATTGTTTAGTTTTTAGTATATTGAATTAGCGATTAATAATTCCACATATATCACATATAGTTTGCATATAATGAAACAATAAATCAAAATTATTAAAAGTAACTTGAAGTAATTTAACATGAAAATAAATTTTGAATTATGATAAGTATTTTATAAATAACCCACAAATATTATAACAATATATACGAGAGTGGGCTATTATGAATATTGGGAATTTAATCGGCAATACGCCAATGATAAAGATTAATTATGAATATGAAGGAAAACCTGGAAGCATTTATGCTAAACTTGAATATTACAACTATACTGGAAGCATAAAAGATAGAATTGCACTTTATATAATAGAAAAGGAAAGGGAAAACGGAAACTTAAAACCTGGACAGGCAATTGTTGAAGTTACAAGCGGAAACACAGGAATATCATTCAGCGCAATCGGTGCACTTTTCGACCATGAAGTACACATATTCATGCCAGATTGGGTATCCCTGGAGAGAAGAAACCTTATTGAAATGTACGGTGCACAGGTTCACCTTGTATCCAAAGAGGAAGGCGGATTTAAAAAAGCATTGGAACTTGCAGAAGAATTCGCCATAAAAAACAATGCATTCAGACCACTCCAATTTGACAATCCACTAAACGTTGACGCCCAATACAAAACCACCGGACAGGAAATAATAGATACCATACCTGATGTGAATGCTTTCGTTTCAGGAATCGGAACCGGCGGAACATTGATGGGTATAGGCAAAAAATTAAAAGAAAATGATCCGTCATCAAAGATATTTGCTCTGGAACCATCCACACTCTCAATTCTCAAAATGGGCATGGAAGAGGGATCACACATGATTGAAGGAATCGGTGATGACTTCATTCCGGGAATTGTCAATGAAGATATTATCGATGATATTGTACTGATTGATGACTGCGATGCAATCAACATGTCCAAAAGAATAGCCAAGGAATTTGGCCTGGGAATAGGAATTTCAAGCGGAGCAAACTTTTTGGCAAGTGTGCTTATGGACAGCGATGATTTAACGGTTGCAACAGTCTTTGCAGATGACAACAAAAAATACATTACAACAAAGCTATCAGAAATTCAGGATGAAAATCCTAAACTGATTTCAAACAACATTAGACTAATTGACTTTGAGGTGCTTTAAAATGAATTATGAAGAGATGAACTTCTGCCAGTCATGCGCAATGCCAATGGCTGAAGATGACTGTGGAACACAAAAGGATGGCTCCAAAAGTCCTGATTACTGCAAATACTGCTATCAGAATGGTGAGTTTACAAAGTACGTGACTATGGAAGAGATGATTGATTTTTGCGTTCCGAAAACCGCACAGGCAACAGGCATGAGTGAAGATGAAGCAAGAAAAATGTCAGAAGATATTTTCCCAAAACTTAAACGATGGATGAAATAAATCCATCATTTTTCAAGTCCACAATTCTGTAATAAACATTGGACTTGCATCATCAGCTTTTTCAAAACCGCAATTTTCATAGAATTCAATTTCATCATCATAAGCTACAATGACAATGCGCAAATAGTCCTTATAATGATTTTTCATTTTCATAACCAATTCTTTTCCAATGCCTTTTGACTGATATTCCGGCATTACAAGAAGATAATGAATATAAGCAGTCATTATCCCATCATCCATTGCACAAATCAGGCCAACCAATTTGTCCCCATCCCATGCGGAGAATACTGTTTCAAAGTTTTTCATTGCAATTACAAGTTTATCCGAAAAATAACCTGAGGACCATCCTACAGAACAGAAAAGTTCTTTTAAATCATTTCTTTTGAATTCATGAGTATCATCATATAAAATTTCACACATTTTTTCACCATCAAATAAATTGATTTATGATTAAGCTAATCACTTTAAATTTCATTAATGTTATAATAATTGATCTCATTTTGAATTTTATTGAACTTAATTCGAAAACAACTATTAATTTTAATTGTAATGTAGATATAAAAAAATAAAAAAGTAAAAAATAAACAAAACCGGAGTTCTGCCTATTTCATAGTAGCTACTGCACCGCCATGCAGGAACTGGTATACTAGACCTTCAGTTGACGGATATGAACAGTGCTTAATGTTATTTGAACTCAGATACTGAGCGACATTGCTGATATAAGGGTCGTTAATACTGAAGTTGTCATCCCAGGCTCTTTGAGCTGAATAACCTGTGAAGTCACCATAACGGTACGGACCCATTCCATCAGGATTTGTCCAGTTGATTGTATCCCAAACAGGCACACATACAACGTTTTTGGATTTCAGGACATTCTGAATATAACTTGAAGCAAGCTCTCTTATGGTTCCTGCGCAGAATCCGTTATAGATGTTTATGAGAACATAATTCGCTGGAGTATTGAAGTAATCCTTATAATGTGAGTTACTGTCAGTTTCACCTACCTTAACATTCCATCCAGCGGCAGTCAATGCCCTTGCAAGATCCCATTTTTTATCGTCTGATCCGCCATCGGCATCAATATAGACATTCTTGCCTGATATGCCATAAGGATTGTTGATATTTTTCAATGCATCCTGAGAAATAACAGTTACAGAATCCGCCAAATCAGCGTCATAGTCCCAGACGAAGGACATTACACGTGTAGAGATAAGCAGATAATCATTGAAGCTAAGCTTGCCCATTGGGGTGTCAACAGTGCTTGGAACCTTATTGTCTTTAGCTATTTGAGATGAAAGATTATTTGCAATGCTTACGAATTCATCTTTTTTAAGCAAACATGAATCAGTAGTAGCTGCACTTGTTGAATCTGGCCCTTTGACACCATCAATTATTTTAATGTCTGAATAATTTGAGGATCCTAATTGGGAAATTGCCTTGTTCATCAGATAGAAGAATTCGGGCATGGTAAATCCATAGAAAGGAGCCTTGATTGTAGCTGGGAATTTGCCGTTTTTCTCATAATATGCATTCAAGTCATTTGCAGCTTTAGCAATATCATAAACAGAAAGTGTAACTGGCTTGACAATTACCTTATTTGATATTGCAGAACCGTTGAACATAGAAGTTATGATGTATTCAGCCGGAAAGAGATTAATGTTGAGCTTTACCTGGCCGCTGGCATTGGTTGTCCTGTGATATAGCACTCCGTTAATATTGAACATCACATCCTGATTTGGATATAACTTACCCTGGCCATCAAGCAATGTAGCAACAAAAGGTTCGGAATGGCCGTAATATTTAACCAGGTCGTCTGCATACAATATAGGAAGAACCTTAATATTGTTTGACACAATGCTTCCGAGATACTGTGCGGAAATCACATAATCTCCCGGAGCTAAGTTAATGTTCAGTTTACATATGCCGCTTGAGTTAACAGTACGATCATAAAAGACTCCATTAATATTGAATGTTACATTTTCGCCGACTGCGGGCTTTCCGTCATTGCCGTAGACCTTCAAAGTATACTGGGTAGCGTTTTTAAAGTACTTTACAATATCCCTGTTTTCGCCGAATTTGGAAATGACCGTGATATTATTGGATTTCATCTCACCAGTAATTAAATTCAGTGCAGTGATAATATAATCTCCAGAGCCCAGATTAATATTTAATCTGGCCAAACCTTCATTGCCGTTGATTTGACGATTGTATAAAACGCCGTTGATATTGAATTGGATGGTAGTACCATTTGCAAGATAATTGCCTTTTCCGTCACGGAATGTGGCATAGTACTGAGTATCATTTTTTTCCATTTTAACAATGTCAGTTCCGTTTATCGTGTCCAAAACAGTTACTGTGGAATTGATTATATGAATCTTATATGATGAGGTGACGGGATATTCGCCGGGTCTTAGATTTAAAGCGATTGAAGCAACACCATTGGAATTGGTGATTCTATTGTAGTTAACACCATTGATTTTAATTGTTACGCTTTCATTGGAAATAGGATTGCTGTTGCTGTCCAAAAGAGTAACATTGAATCTTTCATTTCCGCCGAAATATTTGGTAATATCCGGAGCAGTTATTATTGCATCACCGGATTCATTATCATTTGCTGATAATAAGTCTTCATTTTCAGATAAATCAAGATTAATGTCTGAGTTGTCAGATGACAGAGTATCTGAATCGGACTGAATGAAATCATCACTAGCACAAACGCTAGAAATTGATAAAATTAAAAATAAAGAGCAAATCAATATAAATTGCTTTTTCATAATCTAAACACTCCATTTTTTGTATATTATAAAAATATATATTTAAAATAATATTAAAGATTATTGGTAATATTATAAGTCATAGTGTATGTTGTGCAATTTATAAAGACATACTGAACTGCTTGAAGGGAATGCGTAAATCATGTAGTCGAGCTCTTCCAATGTTATCTTTTTATTGATTATGAATGCGAACATGTTCGCCACATTTTCCGCATCTGCAGCATATATTTCAGCTCCTACAATCTGGAGATTCTTATCTACAATGACCTTGGCCTCAGCAGTGGTGTCATTTTTAAGCTCCAGTGAGTATGAGTTTCCGTATCTGATTGTATGGACATCATATTCATCTGATTCATCTGCAATGTATGCTGGAACACCGACTGTAGCTATTCTTGGAATTGTGTATGCAACTGCAGGAACCACAGGATAGGTTATCTCATCAGCCTCACCCAACAGCTCTTTAGCAAGATATTTTGAGTGATGTATTGCAACAGTCACCAGTTTGGCAACTCCTGTGTCTGCAACATCTCCTGAAGCGTAGATGTTTGGAATTTCTGTCTGGAGATGTCCGTTGACCTTTATTCCGCTTTTAGTATGAGTTAATCCAACATTTTCAAGACCGATATCGGCAACGTTGGCTTCCCTTCCCATAGCCGCCACAACATAGTCTCCGGTTAGTGACAATCCGCTTTCACAGATTACTGTAAATCCGTTTTCATAAGCTCTGTTGTCTGTTTTAGCTTCAGGGTCTCTTAGCAGTTCATCGCAGTTCTGTGCATTTTCAAAATTTAGAATCTTATCTTCTGGATCATCAATTTCAACATTGCTTATTACCTTTTTGACCTGCTGGTTGAAATGGAAGCGTATGTTTTTCTGCTTTAATATTTCAATGACTCTTTGGACATATGGCTGGTGGAAATACTTCAGTGCCATATCTCCTCTTATTATAACGTCAGCTTCACATCCCGCTTCGGCAAGTATTGATGCAAATTCCATTCCGACAAAACCTGCCCCAATGATTATGGCATGCTTTGGAAGCTCATCGATGTCCAGGTAATCGGTACTGTCATGGAGAAACTCCTTACCCTCAATATCAGGAATTACAGGCTTTAAACCTGTGCATATCACGATTTTATCTGTTGTGTATTTCTCATCGCCGACCTGAACAGTGTGTTCATCTATTATTACGCCTTTTCCATGGGCCACATCCAAATTGTATTCCTTGAATTTGCCGTCAAGGAATGGTGCCATGTTTGCAATGCGTTTTCTTTTGAATTCCATCAGTGCTGGCCAGTCCACTTCAAAGTTTCCTGCTTTTCCAACGCCTTCAAAGTTATCTGTCAAAGCCTTGATTTCATATGGTGCGTCAAGAAGTGCTTTGGAGTTGCAGCCCCTGTTTGCACATGTTCCGCCATACAGACTTTCCTCTACGATTAATATCTTAAGACCTTCCTTTCTTAAAAAGCGTGCTCCCTGCCAGGACGCATTTCCGCTTCCAATATAAATTATATCATAATCCATGAATTAACCTCTTTTTTGAAATTACTTCTATATTTGTCAAAAATTGTATAAATATATTTGAACAAAAAAGTCTACTATGAAAAATAATGATTATCTTCAAAAGGATTTAAAGGATAAGATTGACCGTGACAATACTTACCAGTCAACATTTAAGGTTTCACAAACATCCAAAATCGAATATCTGATAAATGAAGGTTCATATGATGAGGCGCTGCCATTAATAGATAAAATCATTGTTAATGAAGATAATTATAACAATTGGAATCTTAAGGGAATCATTCTGGAGAACTTATCAGAATATGAAAAGGCCGTTGAGTCTTTCAACAGAGCTTTAGCTTTAAATAAAGATAGTGAAGTATTATTGAATAAGATTAACTGCCTCTACAAATGGGCTAAGGTGTCTTATTTTCCGGATTTGAAATATGATTTGGCCTTAAGGTTGATTGATGATGCTCTTGAGATAATTCCCGAAAGCGAAGACCCTTCAGAATTTTATTTTTTAAAAGCGGAAGTTCTCGAATCAATGGGAGAGCGGATTGAGTCCAGAAAGAATTATTTTATTGCATACAAGGAATTCGATAAGCTGAACGAGTTTCAACGCCAGCTTGACTATCTTGAAAGCACCACAGATTTGTTGATTAACATTACCGGAAGCTATTATCATAACTACACTCCAAATCCTGGAGATATCGTTAAATTGGTCGGAGAGCCTGAAAACGAACATGACAGCGATGCTATTGCAGTTTATCTTGACAGCGATAAAATAGGTTATGTTGCAAACAGTGAATATACTCTTTTTGACAAGGTTAAAAGTGCATCTAAGATAAAACCTGAGATTGACGGTGATTGTAAAGCCGAAATACTTTTTGTTTACCTGGATGAATATGTTATAGCTAAAGTCATTTAAGGTAATGTTTATATTACATAAGTAATATAAATATTACTGGTGAAGTTTATGAACAAAAAAATCTTAATTTTTTCATGTTTGATTTTGATATTCTTTTCAATTTCAGCAGTATCGGCAAGTGAAGAATTGACAAATGAAACAAATGATGATAACCAATATGATATTGAAGAAAATATTAATTTAGAACCTCCAAAAGTATCCCTACAAACGGATAACCTGACAAAAATCTATAAAAACGACTCCCAATTCAATGTGAAGATAATACGGGAATATGATCCAAATCAATTTTTCATTGTGACACCAATAGTAGGAGGAATATCATACGTAACATTTGAAGTGAACGGTATTTTATATTATAGACAAATCGAAAACAACACATCTAAGCTCAACATTAATTTAAGCCCTGGAACTTATGTCATAACAACATACTACGGCATAATTAAAAAAACAAATACAATTACAGTTTTGCCATCAATAATAGAAAACAGTGATTTGACAAAATTCTATAAAAATGATTCACAATATAGTGTCAAAATCTTGAATAAGGAAGGAAAAACAGTTGGTGCTGGAGAAAATGTTACGTTTAATATTAATGGAGTTTTCTATACACGCCAAACCAATGATGAAGGAATAGCTAAATTAAATATTAACTTACAGCCTGGAAATTACGTCATAACTGCTGAATATGAGGGCTGCATGGTTTCAAATAAGATTATCGTTAGGCCTACACTAATGTATTATCCTCAAGTTTCATATGGAAGCGGAATAATAAGTGTTCGTGTACTTGACGGTAAAGGAGAAGGTTTAGCTAATGCACCAATTAGCATCAATATCAATGGAGTGATATATGAATTCAAAACAGGCGATAATGGGATCTTTGTAGCAGATGGACTTACAATTAGACTTCCACCAGAAGATTACCTTTATACTGTAAGTTATAATGGAGATTCTATTTCGGATATATGGCATCTTCATGGTTTTATGCTAAACCACAACACTACCTCATTGATTTTGAACAGAATTTAATTCGAAATTATTATTTTTTTGAAAAAATTTTTAACTAACAACCGTTAGTTTTATAAAATATAATTAAGATATTATAACTAACAAGTGTTAGTTTATGATATTATGACAGGTACTAAAGAAAAGATTTTCAACATATCAATAGATTTATTTTCCGAATATGGGTATGACGGTGTTTCAATACGCCAAATCGCAAAAGAAGTGGGAATAAAGGAAAGCTCCATATATAACCATTACAAAAGCAAGGAAGCTATTCTGGACAGCATTCTTGAATTCTACATTAATGAGATGACTAATGATGAAATACCATTGTCAAAGGCTGATGAAAACCTTGATGTGAACTTCGATTATTTTTATAATGCAGGATTGGAACTCTACATGTCAAAATTAAAAAATCCTCAAATGATGAAGATAACAAGACTCATTCTAATCGAATCATATCACAATGAAAAAATCAACGGATTTCTGAAAAAGGCAATGCTTGAAGGACCTGTTAAAGGCTGGACGGAACTTTTCAATTTGATGAAAACCAAAAAGTTAATAAAATCCGATTGTGATACAGTACAGCTTGCGGAATCATTCTATTTTTATGGTTTTTTCCTTATTTATCAGCATTTCATAGTAAATTATCCTGAAGATGATGAGGAATTTTTAAAGGAATTATCAGAAAAATCCAGAAGACAAATCAATCTAATCTACAATTCAGTTAAGGTGGTGTGAAAATGAACTATCTAATAATCAACGGATCTCCAAGAAAGAAAAATACCTGGGCGATAGCAGAGCAGGTCAAAAGCAATCTTAAAGGCGATTTTGAAGAGATACATTTATCCGAAGAGGATATTCCATTATGCAGGGGCTGTCAAAACTGCATAATGAACGGAGAGAAATACTGTCCACATTATAGCCAGATTAAAGACATCATAGAAAAGATCAGGAAATGTGACGGTATAATTATCGCTTCACCAGTCTATGCGATGAATGTGACAGCATTGTTGAAAAATTTAATAGACCATACCGCTTATCTATATCACAGACCCGAATTTTTCACAAAAAAGGCTCTGGTTGTCGTATCCACTGCAGGAGCCGGACACAAAAAGGTAGCAAATTACATTGATGAGACATTAAGGCACTGGGGAATTAATAAAGTCTATAAAATAGCTGTTCAATGCGGAGGCAAGGATTCTCTTGAAACAAAAGATATTGATAAAACCTCTTTAAAATTTAGAAAGGACGTTGAATCAAAGAAAATGCATTCACCTAAATTGTCAGACATCATATTTTTTGATGTATGGAAAGCAATGGCTCTTACAGATGATCCCATCAAAGCAGATAGACAATTCTGGTTTGAAACAGGTCTGGTGAATAATGACTTTTCGCCTGAAGTCAAATTAGGTTTTTTAAAAAGAATGTTTTCTAAAATAATGTTCAATATAATGAAAAGAGTAATTTAATATCCTTTCACTACATAAATAATATTATGTTCAGAAATATGAGAAGAAAAAAACAGGAACTGTCCGAAGATGAATGCATTGACATATTAACTAATCAGCCTAGAGGCGTCCTGGCGTTGATAGGTGATGATGACTATCCGTATACCGTGCCTATGAGCCATGTTTATGTGGACGGCAAAATATACTTCCACGGAGCAAAGGAAGGTCATAAAAACGATGCTGTAAAGAGAAATTCCAAAGTGTCATACTGCGTTGTCAATGACGGCGTTAAAAAAGAAAATCAATGGTGGTACACCTTCAAAAGCGTCATTGTATTTGGAAAAATCAAAACATTAACTGACGACAGCGAAAAGATAGATAAACTGACTCATCTGGGCGATAAATTCTTCCCGACACATGAAGAAACAGTCGATGAAATCAACAGATTATTAGACAGAACAGAAGTGTTCGAAATAACAATTGAACATATGAGCGGGAAAAAAGTAATAGAAAAATAAAATTTTCCCCTTATTTTCTAAATTTTAAACCAACCTTAAAAGCATCAGCTATTTTTTCACCAGTCCTATAATAAGAATGAGTTATATCATCATAAGCCAAAGGATCAAGCTTTAAAAAGTCTATTTTGTTATTGGTCATCACATCCTCATCAGATTGAACATTAACTATTTCACCTGTGATTTGAGTGTGGGATCCAACTTCTGCAATATGCATTACCCTGCATTCCACAGACACCTTGAACTCATTTATTATTGGTGCGTTAACCTTTTCACCCCTTTGATGGGTGAAACCGATTTTGGCGAGTTTGTCCTCTTTATAACCTGACTCTATTCCTAAATAATCCACTTCAGCCACATGTTCCACACTCGGATAAGCTAAACAGAACTCCTTTGAATGCAATATGCTTTTTAAGGTTTTTCTTTTCAGAGTTGAATTGATTGCTATCATTACTGCCGGCGGATGATGGGAACACATTGTCGCAAATGCCAATGTACATGCGTCGGCATTTCCGTCCTCATCATATGCGCTTGCAACGACAGCCGGTGCGGGATACATCATTGTATGGTTTTTAACATTAATCTTCATAGTGTAAATTATGTAAATTGCACTAAAATAACTTTTCCAAATTCAGATGCAGAGTAATGTCAGCCATGAAAAATGTATCATTGATTCTTTCAATGACATTATATTCCCTTTCAAGGCGATTCATCATCGTAATATAACAAAAATATTGTCTTGAAGACTTATCAACAAATTTTGGAAGTGAAAACATGTATGCACCTGAAATCGGATTTAGGATAAGATTGAATGAAGCTATTTTAATTTTTTTTAAAGCGAATCTATTGTCAACTTCAAAAAATTCATTCAAGGATTTTTCCAAAGTTTTTCTTAACTCTTTTTTCTCATCAAGCAATGACTTAATTGAGTTAAGGGAATTTTTGTAATCTTCGCACAGCAATTGGGGATCATATGCGGATACAAGTGACTCGTCAATGCGTATCATTTCCCGGATTGTTGAATCGATCTCTTTAATATCTACCATACTTCACCTCAGTTGCACAGCATATAACATGGATAGAGATTTCCAAATTCAAAATTCAAAAAACAAACTAATATATTATCTAATGGTGATGTATACATAGCAATAACTCCTTATTTTATTGAATATACTATGTATATTATTCTATTTAAGCTTAACTAAATTGTCCTCACTTATAAATATTGTTCTGACTTGTAAAAATTGTTTTGGGTGAAACATAGTATTTATAGTTTTCTAAGAAATCATTTACATATAAGTTAACTTGATTTTCTCATGAGGTCTTGTACGTCTATATCTGACGCGAGGATAACCTATGACAAACGTAGCATACATATGCTTATCCTTATCAATTTGCGGGAAAAATTCCATTAGCTTGTCATGATTGACCTCATCTGCCATTCCAATAAATAGTGAGTGAAAACCGCCCAAGCCTAATGTGTATGCTAAAAGCTCAATTCGAGTCATTGCAATAACGGCATCTGTTTTTGCCTCTGAAAACGCTAAAATCAACTGGTGGCCTTCCCATAATAAAGGATGTCTTTTAGGGTCTCGATTTTCATCTCTCAAATAATCCCCCAGCTGAGCGATTCTGAAAAACTCCCCCTCTTTTGCAGAAATTATTTCATAGATGTGGTCAATGAACTCATTTAATTTTTCATCGACAACAACAAACTCCACATCCTGAATATTCTGCCTATTAGGGCTGTAATATGCAGCCTCCATTAATTTGTCGAAAGTTTCACTGTCAATTTTTTTGCTTTTAAACCATCTGCAGGTTCTTCTCTGTTTTAAAAACTGTAGCATGTCATCATAGGAAACAGGAATCCGGCGCGGATTGTACTCTTCAACTCTGTCCATTTGATCCTGATATGCTTTGATGATGATTGCATTTTGTTTGCAGATTGTTGAGCATTGCCCGCAGTCAAAACAGTTGCTTTCAATATCAGTTGCTGTTCCATCAATAATTTCAATATTATCCCTTATACAGACTGATTTGCAGATTCCACAGCCACTGCATTTTTCAGCATCAATGATTAAATGTTTCATAATATTAATTTTGTATTTAATAATATAAAAAAAGTAGAAGTAAATTTAAGTTACTTCCGAAAAATTAGTTGTTTTCTTTGATTTCATTGAAGGCAGTTGTTGCTGCAACCGCACCTTCACCGCATGCCACTACCCATTGCTTCAATCCAATGCATACATCCCCAACTGCATAGACATATTCGACATTTGTCTTTTGGTCCTTATCGATTATGATGTGGCCTGATTCATCCAAATTGACACCTAATTGGGTAGCTATCTCCGTATGAGGAATATAACCGACACTGATGAAAACACCACTAATCGGCATTTCGGTCAAATCTCCGGTTTGAGTGTCTTTAAGCACAACTGACTCGACCAGCATATTGCCTTTTATCTCTTCTACAGTCGCATTATAGATGACATCAATGCCTTCCTGTTCAATCATGTTCTGGAGGTGCTTTTGGGCTCTGAATTCATCCCGTCTGTGGACTAATGTAACATTTGCCCCCAAGTTTTTAAGGTAAAGCGCTTCCTGAAGCGCACTGTTTCCACCTCCCACCATGATTATGTCTCTTCCCTGGAAGAAAAATCCGTCGCATGTAGCGCAGTAGCTGACGCCTTTTCCTGCGAATTTATCTTCGCCTGAAGCGTTCAGATGTCTGTGTGAGCTTCCGGTAGCTAGAATAATGGTCTTTGATTTGTATTCTGCCTTGTCGGTTTTGACAGTGAACTTATATTCACCTTCAGTTCTGATTACTTCAGTTACGTTTTCGTTTTCATGAAGTTCACAGTTTTTTATAGCCTGCTCTTTCATGGTTTCAACAAGCTTCAAGCCGGAAATACTTTCAAATCCAGGATAGTTCTCCATTTGCGGAACTTCACGGCCGATTCCGCCTGCCAGTCCCCTGTCCAGAATCAGGTTTTTTGTTCCCTGACGGCCTGCATATATTCCTGCAGTAAGACCTCCGGGACCTGCTCCGATAATTATAATGTCATATTCCATAGTTTACCTCAAAAAAGATTAAATTAATTCTTTGACAGCTCCTTTAACGTCTGCTAAGTCTTCAGTCGGCTCGAATCTTCTTACAACATTACCTTCACGGTCAACTAAAAACTTGGTGAAGTTCCATTTGATGTCATTGTTGTCTTTGTAATGTCTGTCAACTGCTTTTAATACCAGCTTGAGTTTTGTTGCACCTTTTCCGGTGATATCATTAAATGGCTGTTCGTTTTTAAGGTATTCGAATAATGGATCTGCATTTTCTCCGTTAACGTCAATCTTATCAAATATTGTGTATGGAACCAGCCATTTGTTGCGGCAGACTTCCTTGATTTCTGAGGTTTCTCCAGGTGCCTGATTACCAAACTGGTTGCATGGGAAATCCAATATTTCAAAACCCTGTTCGTTGAATTCAGCATAAATTTCATTCAATTCAGTGTATTGTGGTGTAAATCCGCATTTGGTTGCTGAATTTACAATCAACAATACTTTATCCTTGTATTCAGATAAGCTTACTGTGTTTCCTTCTCCGTCTTTTACTTCAAAATCATAAATTGACATATTTATCACCTATAGAATAATATGGACTTAACCAAGTTAAGGCTTGACTAAATATTTATAACAATTATCATATAAAGTTAACTATTGCAAATCGGCAGATTCCAAAGTCAAATGATAAAGCATTTCCTTTAAATCACAATATTTGTCATTGGAAAGTTCCTTTGCAATCTTGCGCTCCCAACCAAAAGTCAAAAGGTTGATTTTATCAAAAGCCTCTTCACCTTTTTCTGTTAATGAAATTACATTACGGCTCTTGTTGTTTTCATCCTTCTGCTTTTCAACAATCCCCTTATTTACAAGCTTTTTAATCATCTTGGCAACATTGGCTTCGCTTACATAAAGCCTTTCAGCCATCTGCCTTTGGGAACTAGGCCCATAATACTTAATGGAATAGATATAGGTCAGCTCACCATAAGTGATGTCCACATCTTCCAGATTGTTCTTCAAATAATTGTTGTAGCTCAATAGAATATACTCCATATACAGGTTAAGCGGAGTAAACATGATCCTGTCTTCCTTCCAGTTCTCATCAACCATTTTTTCACCATATAAATCATTTTTTCAAATAATTTTTAAAAAGTTCAGTTTGAAGCAGACTTTTTTTACTGACATCCTCCAATTTCAAAAAGAGCTTCCAGGGCATTGCCAAAGTCAGATATTCATCCGGAATGAAATGTCTTGTCTTGGACTTGCCTGCAAAGTCAATTGAACCTAAAATAGGCTTTGGATCATCACTTTCATCCTGCTCGAATACAAATGATCCTATGGACTGGCATGATGATGCCTGAGGAGTCAGCACATATGCATCCTTTGTCCTGAAAGAGGAGTTAATCTGAATAAGGGCAGTCATTTCCAATGGATTTAGTGTAAATATTACTGATTTAGGAATTTCACCATCTTCAAGATTTTCCAATGCCTTAAAAATCACATATTGGCCTTCGTCATATATCGGCCTGTTTTTGATGTTTGTTATGGCTGTGTCAAAGTCAGCGTAAATCCTTTCGCCTTCTATAAACATTTCACTTACTCTTGGCATTCTATCCAGTCTCTTCTGATAGCTTTCCTTATCCGGAGCGGATTCAAGTCCGCATGAAAGGAAAGTTGCCTGGAAATCCATATCTTCCTGTGTGGAGAATCCGTCTCCCCATCCGAATCCTGTTGCAATTCCGCCGCAGGTAATGTTTTCACGGCCGAAACATGTTGTGTTTCTTTTTGCAATGGTCTGTGCTACAAAGCTCATAACACATCCGCCACGGCCTGGTTTTGGTCCTTTTGCATCTGAAGGCTTTTCGTCTGATTTTAGAAGAACTATAGGTGCAAACTTCAATCCCAATTCATTTGAAATATAACTTTCCATTTTAACAACTCCTGTTTAATAATTTATAGATTTGAATTCATGAATTTCTTATCCAAAAATTTTCTAATATTTTTAAATCACCATTTAATTTGTTTCATTAATGAATACATTTCTTCATCAGAGATATCCAAATTACTATCATCATAAATATTAGTATAAAAATATTTATTGATTTGCCATATCCTTTTTTTATAGGTATTATGAGATAAATTATATGATTCTAATTTTTTTTGAGAAAAATCGTGAATTAAATCAATTTTTAAGGACAACAATTCATTAAATGATGTTAAAAGATCTATTGCAAAATCCAAATGACCAAATGCATTATCTTCACAATTATGATATACAATATAGAGAACATGATCTTTTATTTCCAAAAATTCAACATATTCATTGTATAATATTTCATCACTTTTTAAGTTAAATGATATTTTATCAAATTCATCATTCAATTGATAATAAAATTCAAAATTATCTTTAGATTCAGGAAAAATTAAATTTTTTATTTTGTTAATGATTATGTTAATTATTTCCATTATTTTCATTATGATGGTTGTATCGATTTTATTATTAACAAATTTCATGTTATCCCGCCTAAAAATTATAATCAACACAATTTTTAAAGAAAATATTATAGTATATTACTAAAATATATGTCTAGCAAGTTAATATAAATGTTCTAATATTCAGTAATTCTGTAAATTTAAGAATTTTTTACATTTCACTTGTTTTTTCCAAATTTAGTTCTTTTTTTAAAAATAATCTTTTTAAAAATCAAATGATTCATATATTTCAGCTAAAAAAAATCCAATAATCTAATCAATAGTAAATTCTATTAGGATTACCCAACAAAATATTAAGCAATGAAAATTACTGAAGAAAATATCAGAAAAATTCATGAAAAGCTCAATGAAGTCTCACCGGTTAACTATGACTGTGGAAAGCTCTGTGGTGAAATATGCTGTGTTTATGACAGTGAGGAGTATCGCAACGACGATTTGATAATCTATCTGCTTCCTGGAGAAGAAACGTTATATAAAAACAGCGAATCATTTGAGCTCAGACACTTCAAAATCCGCGAAATCAAATATCCTCGTTCCTGGAAGGATGGTGTCTACACAGTGAAATGCATCAATCCGCCCAATTGCGAGCGTGAAATAAGACCTATCCAGTGCAGAACTTTTCCATTAATTCCCCATATCACCAAAGACAGGCGTTTTCATCTTATTTTTGATGACACCCAGTATCCGTACAAGTGCCCTTTAATCAAGGACAATATTGAACTGAATGAGGATTTTGTAAAAGAGACATATAAAACCTGGAGATTTCTTTTGAAAAACAGATTAATATATGATTTGGTGGATATGGATTCAAGAAAACGGGAAAACCACAAAATAAAATATAAAATCATCATTTAGAATATGACACTTCATATATCTTGGATATTCCATCATCATATATCTTATTGAACGTCACGTTTTCGTTGTTGAATACTTCCAAATCATAGTTTGAAGCAATATATGTAATATTCAATTTGGACAGGTCATTTACATTGAGATCAACATTAAAAACATCAGGCGAAACCAGATTAAAGCTTGTATCGCTATCATTTATAAGATTAACTGTAATGTGTGAATACCTGTTGTATATATCCTGGCTTTCATTGTTAATGTCAAATTGCTGCCATTTATCCAAATCAGGATAGACATTTACTGAATTTACTGTTCTTGCACCGAAAATAGTCAGATAGTCTATGCTTACGCTTTGTGCTATCCAGTTGGCATCAGGGTTTTGACTGACTATGCTTTCCACTTCATGGGCAAAGTCATTTTCATACAATACATCGGTTCCGTAATCAATAGGATTTACCAGTCCTCCGGCCACCAGAGACATTAAAATGACTGATATTAAAAATACCCTTTTGCCCCTATCATTATGAGCCATAAATATTGAAGCAAAAGCAATTGAATAAATGATAACTAATGCTAGAAGCATCCATGTAACGTAATAGTCGACAAAATAGAATTTAGACAGATAAACCATTGCAACTGACAGAATTATGGACAATACAACAATCAGTTTACTGTTTCCGATTTTCTTAAGGCTTGCAAGTGACCTTATCAGAATCAATACTGATATGAAGCTGATGACTGTGAAAAGCCTTGATGTTTTCATATGATTTCTGAATGTAATGGAGATTATTGAATCCGGAAGAGGGATAAAGTAAAACACTACAAACAATGCATATAATGCAACAAGACCAATTAGCAATTTATCCTTTGTTTTTTGCTTGAATAGAACAATAAATGCAATAATCAATGAAACAGGGAAAAAGTCAATGAATACAGAATGTTCGACCACATTGATTGGAAGATTGACAAGCTGCATCGGATAAAAGAGTGAAGGTATGTAATTTACAAAATAACCCAAATCTCCGCCGGCATTGAATACTTCAGAACCCGGATATGCAGTGTTGAAAATTATTCTGATTGTTTCCATGGAATTATCTAAAATATGAATCATTATCAGTGAAAAAATAATCAGCACAGCTAAAGCAATGACCAAATCCTTTTTATCATAAACAAAATTGCCTCTATTTTTGAGAAATATCCAAAGAGCCATCATCACAAAGACATATGCAAATGGAATCTGCCATGATGGATAAAATACAATCAGAAATCCTCCGACGCATATCATCATCAAAAAGGCATATATTGTCCTTTTTAGATAATCCTGAGTGTTCATATAGAAATGGATTAGCAGAACTCCAAGCTGGCCAAAGATAAGCTGCTCGACAAGGCCGTTAATTGCAAACCACCACTGAACCAGAGGAGATAATGTTATTAGAAAGGCATATGCGAGAGACAGGGTTTTGTTTTTGTTTGTTATAAGCATTCCAGCTTCAAATGATATTAATGCCAAAACGACAAATCTGGAAACCCAGAAAAATGACAGTCCCATAGCAGGACTTAAAAAGAGATATCCTATATTGAATGGTCTGAATATCACTGCAATATCCATAATGGCCTGTCCGTAAACAATAAACATGTCTGTGGGAACTGCACGAATGATATTGGAAAAATAACCGAAATTATTCGGATACTGTGAAAATGCAAGAAGGGTGTTTACTACATATTCATCAGACCTGATTGATCTTGAAATACCCAATAAGGGATTGTGGTTAACATTAAAGATATTCAGCTCATTTATTGATGAGCCGTGAATTTGAAAAATGACACAGACAGCAATAACAACTAAAGAAATGCAATATCTGTATTTATAAATAAAATCAAAGACTTTTACTCTTAATTCATCATCATAAAGTATTCTAAATAATATAAAAGAAATTATTAAAAATAAAATAAATTTTTTAAATGAAAATGCCTGAATAAAAATATCAAAATTAAGGCTAGTTTCAACAGCCAGCACATAAACTTCCGCAAAAAAAGCTGCAAAAACGGCTGTTATAAAAGAAATTAGTAATCTTTGATTTTTATTCAAGTGCATATTTATTATATTAATATTATTTAAATAAATAATTAATGGAAAATTTTATCGATAATATAACCTATGACAAAACCGATAACTGCAACGGGAATTGCAAACAATGCTCCAAACATTATCGCAATAAAGACTGCAGAAGCAATACCGGATGAAGTGAATGAACTGACCATCAGTCCGAAAATTGTAAATGCACAAAATACGACAATGGTGGCGCATTTTGTTTTTGCAAGTCTCAGCTTTCCGGTGTGCCTGTCATGTTTGTACATCAATTTTGCCTGAATGGAGTTTTCGGGAGGTGCAGGATAAGATTGTCTTTTATTGACAACCCTAAATTTCCTGTCCAAAACTTCAGCGTTTTTCTTGAAGTTTTTTGAATCATCCTTTTTCAGATTTACGCCACATTCATGGCAGTATGTTGCTTCATCAGCGTTTTCAAAGCCGCAATTATGACATTTCATATCTAATCATTTGAAGTCTCAATTTTTTCAACAACCTTTTGTCCTTCATCGGCCATATTGCTGAACATTGCAATGGTCTCTTTCATTTGAGGAAGTGCCTGTTCCTTGTAGTTGCTTACCTCTTCAATAGCTAGAAGTGCTTCCCTGAATGAGTTTTGAAGTATTTCAGGTGAAATCATTGCTTCACCGCTTGATTTTTGGATTTCAGCACCCTGTTCATGAAGCATGTGTGAAGTTGACTCGATAATGTTTCCTGTAGTCTCATTTAAAATATTGATTTTGTCCATTACAAGTTTCTGGTCGTACAGTGCACTTGCAACCATTACACCTGTTCTCAGTGCAGTTACGGTCACGTTTTTAGCACGGTTAACACCTCGAATAAGTTCCTTGTTGTTTCTTCTGATTACATTTAATGAAACAATTCCCTGCTGGTTGATTACAATCATCTGCTGCATATCCATGATTCTTTGCCTTAACGGGAATAAAACCTCTTCTTTAACGAATGCGATTTTTTCCGGATCAACTCCCTGAAGCTCTGCATTCTGTATCTGCATCTCAATGGATTCGTCCATCTGCTTACCCAATTCAATGTCAGCAAGAAGCTTGTTGGTGACTTCTCTTAAGTTGTTTTCCTCAGCAACCAATGTTGTATTGTCATTTTGCAATATTTTGCTGCTGTGGTCAAGTGATTCAAGGATTTCAGAAATGGCGGCATCAGCTTTCTGATATCTTGAGAAATATTTTCTGACAGGATTAAAAATATCTCCCAAAACGCCTTTTTTGGTGAAATCGACTTTACTTGGATCAATATCCTTTAACTGAATGTTGAGTTCATTTAATTTATCACCAATGTTTTCTGATTCAGTTCCTCCTTTATTAAAATCAACAAAACGTGTGCTTAAGAGTTTGTTTTTTTGTGATGAACGGTTCATATCATTTAAACCAAAGCTATCTAATGGCTTTAGAATGTTTTCCCTTTCGACAGGATTGTTCAAATCCGCATCAAAAATAGCTACTGCATTGTTTTCAGCCTGAGTCTTAAGATTAGAATTCTGCAATTTTTCTTGCTCTACCTTAATGGTATCTTCTACTTCATTTTCTATTTGATCAATGTTTAGTGAAAATTCAGCCATTTTCTATACCTCATTAAAACAGTAAATATAATAATATATATGGTGTGGTTTATTATAAAAGTTATTGTATGTAAATTGTTATTAATCATATTTCTTGACGGAATCTATCAAATTCTTCATGTCCTCAAGGAGATTTTCAACGTCAGTGTCGCTTTCCTTATTGGAGCTTAAACTGATTATGAGCTCATTTGTCAAATCATCAATATATGAAATGATTGCTTTCATATTGGAAATCTTGTTTTCAAGTTCCGTGTCAATTCTTGGGGTTTCACGGGTTGCCAGCCTGACAATATTCATTGCCCCGTCATATTCTGAAGTGAAAACCTTTGTTGAAGTTTTAACATGATCCATGAACTTGTCATATGTAATCTGCGGCGGAGCGAATGACTTTTCAATCAGGTTGACGACAACCTTTTCTTTAGCTTCATATTCAACTTTCAGGGATTTGATTTCCTCCTCGAAGTGGTGAAGGGGACCTGTGGTTGCAGCGGGCTTTTGTGTAACTTCAGGAGTTTTTTCCGTATCTGAAGTTTTTTTAGCGTTCTGCTTAATCAGATATCGAAGCCTTGTTTCAAGGCCTTCCTCACTGACTATGTTCAGCTTGATTTCTTCCTTAAGCTGATTTTTGATGTGTTCTCCTACGGAAAACTCTATATTGTTTGCTCTTAAAAGTGCCTTGTACTCATCGCTTAAGATAAATCCGCCGGTCAAATCCTCCAGCTTTTGCTCAGCCGGACTTTTAGAAAACATACCCATTATTTAAACACCTTATAATTTTTTTAACTAGTTAATATATGATATCTGCTCATCCGTTATCAGTTTATAATTTATCAGTTCATCTGAATCCAAATCTTCGCTCATGAGTTTTACTGCCGTAATCTGACTGTTTGTATATGTCCTGTAATAGAGTATTGCATCTGCAGTGTTATAGCATGATGTGTAGATTGTATATTCATACAAGTCAGGATCATTTATGAATGTGCAGCCGTTTTGCTGTTCAACAGAGCCTAAAATGTGGAAGAACTGGTTGACGCTGGCCTCTTCGCTGTCACCGGAATATGAATTTGCCCTTGTAAAAGCGACTTTAGCAAATCTTGAAGAAGAGGACAAGTCTCCCGGAAGACCGATAGCTCCCATTCCCCTTGAATACTCATCTAAATCAAAGGAATCACTGAATTTGTTTTCAGGATTTCTGTTGGAAAGGCTTCTGTAGTCATTCAATGTAAACAGCTGTTTGTCGAACGGAGGATTGTTAGTCAATACTCCGACAGGATTGTCGAATACCTTAAGTCCGTCTTCCATAGGTTCAACGACAATTGCTGCGCTTTCATCAGAAATCATCCAGTGAAGTGGAGATAACGGCAACTCTTGTGAAAAGTTGATGTTTACAAGATTGATGTTTTCAAGAGCCTCTTTTACTTCACTTACTGTTGAGAAGTTGCTTAAAAGATAAGGAATGAATTCAAATGGAGTTATGTTAATCATTCCTTCCTTTTCATCAAGGTATTTTGCGTTTCCTGCAAAATTAAGTCCTGCAATGGACAGTCCTTTTTCATTGCAAGCATCATAGTATAAAGGATATACGTCAACGCCTGCAGCAACACCGATGATTGCATAGTGGCTTTCGATTGAATCAATAAGCTTAAAATCAAACTTATAGTTTCGGGGAGTTATAGTCACCCTTTCATTATATGATATTTCATAATCAAAATTACGGCCAAAATAATGCTTTTTAGTTATATAATTGCTTGCTGTACACATAAAATCACCTATTCCAATTTAAGAAGCTTTGCAGCATTTTCATATAAAATCATTGATCGCTCTTCATCAGTTAAATCAATCTTGTCAAAGTATTCCATTTCAGATACTGCATCCCACATCGGATAATCCGTTGCCCATAAAACCCTATCGGCACCATATGCATGAATCAGGTCCCTGGCTGTTTCGGCTGAAAGCGCATATAAGCTGGAACTTAAATCAACGTAAAGATTATCTCTTCCTGCAAGCTGTCTTGTGGCCTCTTCCCACATGCTCCATCCAGCAAAATGTGCTCCGATAACAGTCATGTCCGGAAACTCATCCAAAAGTGGAATCAGCTGTTCTGGATTTGAATAGTTATATCTGAAATCTCCGCAATGAATCATCAAAGGAACATTTCCTTCATTTATAACCTCAGCCAATGCAAAGGCCCTTTTTTCATTTAAGGCAAACTGCTGGAAATCCGGGTGAAGCTTGACGCCCTTAAGGCCCAAGTCAATGAGATGATTGAAGTCCCCTTCAATGTCATCACTGTCAGGGTGAAGGGTTCCGAAACCTGTAAACAAATCAGGATGGGATTTCACTTCACTTGATATGAATTCATTTATGGATTTAACCTGTTTTGGGGTGGTTGCAACTGAATGAACCAGGTAATGAACTACACCAACTCTGCTGCCGTCCCTTATCAAGTCATCAGTCTTTCCGTTCAGGGACATGTTCAAATCATAAAAGTTTTTAATTCCTTCAACGGCTTTTGATGCAATCTTTTCGGGATAGATATGACAATGTGCGTTTATTACTTTCTGCATTATATTTTACCACCTAATACTAATCTAATATATTTTATAGGTTTTTTAGGTAAAATAGTTTATTGAAAAAAAATAAGAAAAAAAGAGTTTAGAATTTGAAGAAATCTTTAGTCCAGTTAATGTTGTGCTTAACGTCCTGAACCTTCATTTCATAAGATTCATCGACATCCCCATATTCCTTTTCAAGGATTTTAAGCTTTTGCTCTACATCCAAACTTGCATCCTTTAGCTGGGAGTATACGGATATCTCCTTATTAATGTTTTCAAGTTGTTCTTCAAGCTCTTCTCTTTGTTTGTTTGCTTGGTTAATTTTGTTTTCAAGATATTGGGCTTCCTGCTGATATGACTGTTCTTTTGCTTCAAAAAGCATGTCAATAGCAGTTCCCACATCAATATCGTTTTTCTTTAAGATTTCAACTTTTTTAAGCTGTTCATCCGTCAGTTCAATTTCGATTTTAGCCATTTCAATCACTTGAAAAAATTAAAAATGAATGGATTTAATCCATTCACGTAGCCTCTTCAGTTTCGACCTCATCGAAATCTACTTTCTCACCAAGAACTCTTAATCCGACATAGAGTACTACAGCTGCTATTGGGATTGAAATGTACCATGCAACACCGAGACCGGCTGGAAGGTAACCGAAGACGATTGCTACGATTGCAACGAATATAGCATAGTAGATTTGCGTCTGAACGTGGTTAATATGGTTACAGCTTGATCCCATCGATGACAGAATCGTAGTATCTGAAATCGGTGAACAGTGATCCCCGAAGATTGCTCCGGTCAATACACCACTGGTACATACGACTGTGAATGTCATGTCCGGACATACTGCCCATGCAAGAGGAATAGCCAAAGGCATCAGGATACTCATTGTACCGTATGCAGTACCTGTTGCAAATGAAATGAGTGCTCCTAAGATGAAAATCAGACTCGGAAGGACAAATGCAGGGATTGCTCCTTTTAGGACTCCTACAAGATAGTCTGCGGTTCCGACTTCACCGATGACCCCACCTAATGACCATGCAAGTAATAGAATTACACCGGTAATTACGATTGTTTTCATACCGCCAATCCATTCGGATATTGCATCCTCAATAGTGAGTATTTTCTGACCGACTGCCATGACGATTGCAACGATTGATGCGAGCAATGCTGCCTGGAACAAAGCGACTGATGCGTCAGATGCTGCCAGAGCTTCAAATATACCGTTGAATGACAATGGAGCAGTGTGCATCAATTGAATGAGAGCTGCGTCCTCTCCACCTAAAATGGTGGTGTAACCGCTCCAGTAGAATGCTATCAGTGCACCAACAATCAGTGTTCCTATAGGAATGATTGCATTCCAGATGGATAATTTGATTCCTTCAACAGGTTTGACTTCATCAAATCCAGGAGCTGAAGCCTCAATGACCTTTTCGTTTTCTTTTCTTTTACGGGCTTTTTTCTCTGCATCTTTCATTGGTCCGAATTCATATAATGTTAAAGCTGAAATAACAATGAATATTAAGATGAATATGTTATAGAACCTGTATGGAATGGTTTGAAGGAATACTCCGAAACCTGTGACGTTTGTAATACCGATGGATTCAAATCCTGCAGCAATCAAACTGACTTCCAAACCGATCCAGGTTGAAATAATAGCAAGACCAGCAATAGGAGCTGCGGTTGCGTCAACAATGAATGCTAATTTTTCTCTGGATACTTTGAGTTTGTCCATAACTGGTCTCATGATAGGACCGATGATTAAAGAGTTTGCATAGTCGTCGAAAAATACACATAATCCTAAGAACCATGTGATGAGCTGAGCTTTACGAGGTGTATTTGCACGTTTTGAGAATGTGTTTGCCAATGCCTGTGCACCACCCATTTTGGTGATTAACTGAATTACACCACCAATGAGCAGACATTGAAGGATAATACCTGCATTCCAAGGATCAGCCATACAAGCGATAACTTCATTACCGATACCTAAAAATGCGTTTACAGCGGAGCTGATAATGTTCAAGTCATTTACACAAAGCATAAATTCCCCAACAAAAACACCGACAAATAACGATAGAACAGTTTCTTTTGTAATAAAAGCTAATGCAATAGCGATAAGAGGCGGCAACAATGTCAAGATTCCAAAACGAACAGAGTTTTCGCCTTCAGGCATTTGTGTAATAATCAGTGACAACACAAATAAACCGATTATAGCAATAGCTGTTACTAAACCTAATTTCATATTGTGATTTAAATTCATAAGATTCACACCATTTTCACTAAAACATATATAAAAAATCAAAAATTCCCTTTTCAATTTATTATATTACATATAACTATTTTAATTTTGTTTTATTTAAATATTAGTCATTTTAATGTGAATTTTTGGTGATTGATGATACATTTTGAAAAATTATAAGTGATTTTTATAGAAATCATATGTTTAAAATAACACAACACTGCTTCCCACACAAAGCACAACAACAAAAATAACACAACACTGCTTTACACACAAAGCATTCAAATATAACGATAAAAATTTAAATAAGAAAAAGAGGGGAATAATCCCCATTATTTTTTTAAACATTGAACTTG
Organism: Methanobrevibacter sp.; assembly: GCF_017447225.1. Lineage (GTDB taxonomy): Archaea > Methanobacteriota > Methanobacteria > Methanobacteriales > Methanobacteriaceae > Methanocatella. The sequence continues at coordinate 25,123 of NZ_JAFSNZ010000071.1, forward strand.
TCTTTTGACCTGATTCCCACAAGTGAAGCGAAAATGGACAGTACACATGCGGCAGTTGAAATTGCACAGATTATATGTGAAGACTCAACAATCAAGCCGGCATGCTGTGTAGCCAAAGGCAGACTGCCCATAACCCAAGCAAATATCAAAGTCAAAAGACCTAAACTCATGGTCTGGCCTATAGTTCTCATAGTTGCCTGTGAAGCGGAAGCCGTTGGAGCATCCTTTGGCGGAACGGAACTCATTATCGCATTCATGTTCGGGCTTGAGAACAATCCCATACCTATACCCTGAAGAATCATTGCCAGAATCACCATGTAAAGCGGAGTGTCCTTTGTAAGAAATGTTAATATTAAAAGAGCCACCGTAGCTATTGCCATACCTGCAGCTGCAAGTTTCTGGGGATGAATCCTGTCTGAAAGCTTGCCCGTATTCGGTGCAAGGATTGCCATGATGATTGGAGTTACTATTAGAATCATACCTGCAGACTGGGCATTCCATCCTCTCACATACTGGAAATGGTAATTTAGGATTGTCGTAACCACCATAATCGCCAGATAACTGCACAAAGCGGCAATGTTAGATGATGTGAACTTCATGTTCTTAAACAGATTCATGTTAAACACAGGTGAAATCTGTCTTAGCTCCCAGATGGCAAATACCACAAGTAATATAATTCCTGCAACTGTGAATATAACACCCATCTGATTGACAAGGTTGGTAAATCCGTAAATGAAAAGGAGGATTCCTATGGAGTATAATACGGATCCAAATGTATCAATCTTGTCATCCTTATATGTTTGCCATTCCTGAGGTATTTTTAAAATCATAATCAGAATACATAATATCAAAAACGGAATAACTATATAAAATATTGATCTCCAGCCCAAATTATATACCAAAAATCCGCTTATTACAGGAGAAAGTGATGTTGCAAGATAAACTCCGGTTACAGTAAAACCTAAAGCCTTTCCCCTGCTTTGAGGTTTTACGGCAGACACAATCATAGCCATTGCAGCTACATTGACAAAAGCTACACTTGCACCCTGGATTATCCTAGACAACATGAATGATTCCGTTGAAAATGATATTGCCGCACCGACAGAACCTATTAAAAACACGATAACTCCTATGAGCAGTGACTTTTTAACACCATATTTTCCTGAAATCTGTCCTGCAGGAACCGTGAATACGGCCATTGCAAGGAAAAATATTGTTGGAATCCAGTTTTGAATAACATTGTTCATTGCAAAGTCGCTTGCAATCGCCGGAACTCCAATGATGATACCATTTGAAAGAAATACTCCGAAAAATGAAGTCAGAAATGATATCAGTATAACATACGTCTCATATTCTATTTTCATAATAAACCTCTTTATTGTTAATTTTATTAGCTTTAAATGCAATTTCGATTAGTCTTTTTTTGAACTCCCCATCCTCATTATTTATGCCGACTTTCCTTTCCCATTCCTTAGAGATTTGCCTGTATTTCGGAACGAGTTCATTGCCCTTATCTGTTGTCATCAGCATGTATTTACGTCTGTTTGTGGGATTGATCTCTCTTTTAATAAATCCTTCGTCCTCAAGTTTTTTAAGTACTTTGGCAACGTTTCCCTTGCTTTGGCAAAACATATTAACCAGATCGTCCTGTGAACACTTAGGATTGTCATGGATATACATAATATAGCGAACATTATGGCCCAAATCCAAATCTTTGATTTTTGAATCCATGTATTTCTGCTGATTCAGGGAAATGTTATGTATCCAAGCAATCAGGGGAGAATCATCTTTGATAGCTTGAAAAACTTCTTCACTCATTTTTCTCACCTAGGTATTAATTTATTTGATATATGATATAAATGTTTCTTTTGAAACAGTTTATTATGAAACTAATATATAAAGGATGTAAAAAATCACACGAGCACACAGTCGCACTTCAACAATTTATAAGAAAAATCCTGAGTAAAATAATATTGCAATTGATTATGGAGGCTGAGTATGAACAAATTTGAACGAGAAATCTATCATAACCGAGACAAGAAATATAAGCTTTCCTGCTTTTTCACATTCAATACATCTTTGAACTGAATAATCTTAAAGAAAAAGTAGTTGGAATATTACCTACCGAATATATAGACATGAATTTCTCAGAAAAAAGAATGGATTTCGCAGTAGTTTGTGAATCCGGCAATATTTATGATATTGAATGTGAAACTTCATCCGTTGATGAAAACACCGCCGACAAAACATGGAATTATGTAAAAGCCTTGCACTGGAAGTATGACAACGATATTTACAGCTTAATTATTGCATTATCTGAAAAAAACAAAAATCCTAAAAAACAGATTGGAACAACCACACATAACCCATTATTATGTGAAATGAAAAAATTTGATGGTGAAAAAAATTTAAATAATATAAAAAAGAAATTTGAATCCAACAAAGAATTAACCAGCCATGACTGTGCAATAATAGAAACCATACCAGATATGCGAAATTCTCGAAATCCTGAAGTTATTGTTGAAGAACTGTGTTACATCATCAAAAAAGGGAAAATAAGCATCGAAAACAGAATTATATTGCAGGCAACAATGTGGCTAAACATAGATTACTATGTTAAAAACAAAAAGAAACGAAAAGAATTAATGGAGATGATTAAAGTGGAAAAATCATTGAATTCAGAATTCTACGAATGGCAAGAAGAAACTAAAAACGAAGGAAGAAAAGAAGAAATAGTTGAAATAGTTACAGCAATGTTGGAAACGTTAACGCCAAAAGAAATAACAAAACTAACCAAAATACCATTATCAGTAATAAACGAAATAGCAAAACAAATTAACATTTAATTGGAGAAAAATAACTTCCCCAATTAAAAAAAACACCTTAAAGGAGATAAAAAAATGAAAAACCATCCACTATCAGAATTTTGTATGTGGCAAAAAGCATATGAGAAAAAAGGAGAAAAAAAAGGACTAAAAGAAGGATATGTCATTGGAAGGTTGAAAGTTGAAACTGAAATAGATACAGAACCCTTTGAAAAAATGAACATTTATGAACTGGAAAAACTAACAGAAATCCTTATTTCAGTTTTTGGAAACAGAAAACAAAGATACTGGTTGAAGATTAAAAAAATCATACATTTAAAAAAGATTAAAACTTTCTATTACACCACCAAATCAAGAATCTATGACAAAATGTTAATGAGGTTGCTTTGTGAATACACTGAATCCGAAGATTATATCAGAAACATTAAGCTTGAGGAAGGCATTGAAAGAGGAAAAAAGAAAGCCGAAATGGAAATTATTTCAAATATGCTTAAAACCATGACACCAATGGAGATATCACAAATAACAGAAATTCCACTAGAATCAATTAAAAAAATAAAAAATTAGATTAAAAAATGAATCTGACTTTTGTCCATATCATCTAATGTATGGGGCTTTACTTCACCATCAGGAATACCTAAGGCTAAAATACCTACAATGCGGAAATAGTCATCAATTTTTACAACGTCTCGAACCAGCTTTTCAGCGTCTTCGCCTTCAGAGGATTTTCTTAGGTGAATCTGTATCCAGCAGCTTCCAACGCCGACATTTGCAGCCATTAAATGCATAAATGACAATGCAATTGATGAGTCCTCTATCCAGGTGTCCGCTTTTAAGGTGTTTGCAATGACAACTATTGCCTTATCTGCACCGGCCAAAAACTGGGAGCCGTGCTGTTTTACCTCAGACAGTTCCTTTAATGTTTCTTTATCTGAAACTACAAGAAAGTTGCATGGTTTTCTGTTCATGCTTGTAGGAGCCAGAAGACCTGCCTTTAATATTTCATTCAGTTGATTTTTTGTAACCTCATCGCCTGTGAATTTACGTACACTTCTTCTTTTAAGCAAAACTTCATCAAAATCCATTTAATCATCCCCAAATTCCTTTTCAAGCAATATTGTAACCGGACCATTGTTTAGAAGTGAAACTTTCATGAATGCACCGAATTGGCCTGTTTCTACTTCAATTTCCTCACTGCATTTTTCAACAAAGTAATCAAAGAGCATTGTGGCGTCTGATGGATTTAATGCCTTATGAAATGAAGGCCTGTTCTTTTTTACCTTGCCGTATAATGTGAACTGGGGAACTAGCAATAGCTTACCGGACACATCCTTGACGGATTTATTCATTTTCCCATCTTCATCTGCAAATATTCTGAGCTTTACAAGCTTTCGTGCCAGATAATCGGCTTCACGGGTTGTGTCGTTTTCGCCGAAACCCACAAGAACCATAAGTCCATCATCGATTTCGCCTACAGTATCATTTTCAACTTCAACGCTTGCGCTGGTGACTCTTTGAACAACTAGTTTCATGAAAAATTACTCCAAAAAAAGAATATTGTGGGAAAATTTAATTCCCTTTTTATTTGTTCATTGCTTTTTCAACGGCCACTGCCACAGCTACGCTTGCACCGACCATCGGATTGTTACCCATACCGATCAGTCCCATCATTTCCACGTGAGCAGGAACTGAAGATGAACCGGCAAACTGGGCATCTGAATGCATTCTTCCCATAGTGTCTGTCATACCATAGGATGCAGGACCTGCAGCCATGTTGTCAGGGTGCAGGGTTCTTCCGGTACCTCCTCCGGATGCAACTGAGAAGTATTTCTTGCCCTGTTCTATGCATTCCTTCTTATAGGTTGCAGCCACAGGATGCTGGAATCTTGTCGGGTTTGTTGAGTTACCTGTAATTGACACGTCAACTCCTTCAAGATGCATTATAGCAACACCTTCACGAACATCATCGGCACCGTAACATCTTACCTTTGCCCTTTCGCCATCGGAGTATGCCTTTTCACGCACAACCTTAACTTCACCGGTAAAGTAGTCGAATTCAGTCTGAACATAGGTGAAACCGTTGATTCTTGAAATGATTAATGCAGCGTCCTTTCCAAGACCGTTGAGTATAACCCTTAAAGGCTCTTGGCGAACCTGGTTTGCTGAGTTTGCAATTCCTATTGCTCCTTCAGCAGCTGCGAAACTTTCGTGGCCTGCAAGAAATGCAAAGCAGCTTGATTCTTCACTTAAAAGCATTGAAGCAAGGTTACCGTGACCTAATCCGACTTTCCTGTCATCTGCAACACTTCCCGGAATACAGAATGACTGAAGTCCTTCACCTATTGCTTTTGCAGCGTCTGCAGCTTTGGTGCAGTCCTTTTTGATTGCAATTGCAGCTCCAACAGTATATGCCCAGCAGGCGTTTTCAAAGCAAATCGGCTGAACGCCCTTTACGATTTCATATGGGTCGAAACCTTTGTCAAGACAAACCTGTCTTGCTTCCTCAAGATCCTTAATGCCATATTCGTTAAGTACAGGAAGTATCTGATCTATTCTTCTTTCATAACTTTCAAATAAACTCATAAATTCCACCCATAATCATTCTTTTCTAGGATCAATTGTTTTGACAGCATCATCAAATCTTCCGTACTGCCCGCTTGCCTTTTCAATAGCTTCTGCAGGGTCAACACCGTCTTTGATGGCGTCAAGCATGATTCCCAGATTGATATATTTATATCCTATAATTTCGTCATCTTCATCAAGAGCTATTTCGGTAATGTATCCTTCGGTAAGCTCCAGGTATCTTGGGCCTTTCCTGTTTGTTGAATAGATTGTGCCTACCTGGCTTCTGTGGCCTTTACCTAAATCCTCAAGGCCTGCTCCTATAGGAAGGCCGTCTTCTGAAAATGCTGACTGAGTTCTTCCGTAAACGATTTGCAGGAAGAGTTCACGCATAGCAGTATTGATTGCATCGCACACCAGATCGGTATTCAATGCTTCAAGAATGGTTTTTCCAATCAGAATTTCACCGGACATTGCTGCTGAGTGAGTCATGCCTGAGCATCCGATAGTCTCAACCAGAGCTTCCTCAATAATACCGTTCTTAACGTTTAAGGTTAATTTACAGCACCCCTGCTGAGGTGCACACCAGCCTATACCATGAGTCAAACCGGAAATGTCAGAGATTTCCTTGGATTTAACCCACCTGCCTTCTTCAGGTATTGGTGCAGGACCGTGATTTGCCCCTTTAGCAACAGGACACATATTTTCTACTTCATTTGAATATATCATTTTCAATCTCCTGAATAATTACTAGTATATTTGTCCATTCATAATATTAAATTATTCTAAAAAAAGTTGGGAATAGTTATATTTATAATCAATGTCTTAATTTGAGATTGAAAAAACCTCACAAAATTCCCGAGACATTGAATTCATCATCAAAGTTTGTTTAGTGAAATAATAATTTCACTACAATAACTAATATAAAATATCTAATATTTAAAAATAATCATTTCCCTTTAAATTAACTACAAGAAAAATTACAGTACAAAAAAAGTATTTCAAATAATCAATGCCTTAATGTGAGATTGAAAAACCTCACAAAATCCCCGAGACATTGATTTACCACATTCCAAGTTTGTTTAGTGAAATAATAATTCACTTCGAATTATTAAAATAATTCTATTAATTAATTTATTACTTACTCCTATATATATTTATTTGAATTTGTGTGAAAATTGATTATAATCCATTTCAGAAGGGAAAATATACCTCTTATCAATAAAGTATTATAATACGGGAAATATTATATTTCAATCATCATTAATATCCTATAATCAAAAATTCACACTCTTAGGAGATGAAAAAATGAATCACGATATTTATACCATAATCTTAATTAAAATTAGGACAAATATCATTAAAAGCCTAAATGAAAGGTCTTTAACAACCAAGTTGAAATTCAACTTGAAATCCATAATTTTCACCTCCCAACCTTGGAATGTAAGCTGAAATAATAGATTAATACTACAATCACAAATATGAATGAATGCAGTTAATATCATATCATTTTCAGTAGGTTATTTTTGAGGCATATTTTCAATTAATATGTTGAATTTCAAAATATATAAACTTTTTTGACGATTTAAAGACCTTAAAATTACTATCTGATTAAAATATTGCTTTAGGAGAGTAAAATTGTACCAACTCGTAAAACAATTAATTTCACATAAAAAATAACCCTATGTTAAAATGAATTAATGATTAAATACACGACAATA
>NZ_JAFSNZ010000072.1 GCF_017447225.1 Methanobrevibacter sp.
AGGGATGTTAATGCCAGTATTAATATCCTCGACAGAGGTCTAGAACTCGTAGGGGCTACGGGGCAGTAAAATTTCCAAAATAATATACAATATATTTTTTGGTTTGCGAATCCCCGCCCTCTACAGGGCGGGGAGGTTCAACAACTGTTAACGGTACTGATCTTACTAAAGTCTACAGAAACAGCAGCCAATACTTCGCTACTTTCCGCAACGACGAAGGTGAATACCTGGCTGCAGGTACAATGGTAAGATTCAACATCAACGGTGTGTTCTACAACCGTACAACTGATGAAAAAGGTACTGCTAAATTGAACATCAACCTTAACGCCGGTGAATATATATTAACAGCAATCAACCCTGAAACCGGTGAACAATCATCTAACATCATCACAGTTCTTGCAAAAATAGTTGAAAACAATGACATAACCAAATACTACAGAAACGGAACACAATACACCGTAAAAGTACTTGGAGACGATGGTAAAGTTGTTGGTGCTGGAGAAATAGTAACATTCAATATCAATGGAGTATTCTACAACCGTACAACAGACGAAAATGGTACTGCTCAGCTAAACATCAACCTGCAACCTGGTGATTACGTAATAACTGCAGAATACCAAGGATTCGTTGTATCCAACAATATCAAAGTCCTTCCAACCTTAACTGCACAAGACTTGACAAAAACCTATGGAACTTCTGACCAATTCATCGCCAACCTGGTTGACGGTCAGGGAAATCCGCTTGAAAATCAAACAATAGAGTTCAACATCAATGGAGTAATGTATAATAGAACAACTGATAGTCAAGGTAACTCTAAATTAAATATTAACTTAGGGTCTGGCGAATACATCATAACCTCCAGATATAACGATGCAGTTATAGGAAACATAGTAAAAGTAAATGCTTAAGAGAAGTAATCTTTACTTCTCTCTTATTTTTTTAAATTTTCATGACTTATTACGTTACTATTTAATCACCAAATGCTTAAATATCATGAAAAAGCCTTTTTAATCTACAGGTGATTATTATGCACAAAGAATTGAAAGGCACAAAAACCGAAGAAAATCTTTGGACTGCTCTTGAAGGAGAGTCCCTTGCACGCGTTAAATATGAATTTTATGCTTCACAGGCAAAAAAAGACGGTTATGTTCAGCTGTCAGAAATTTTCAAAGAAACCTCAGGCAATGAAAAGGAACATGCTAATGTTTGGTTTAAATTATTGCATGATGGTGCAGTAAAAGACACTTTATCCAATCTTAGCGAAGCTATTTCAACTGAAGAGTATGAATGGTCTGATATGTACATTAATTTCGCTCGTGAAGCAAAAGAGGAAGGCTTTGATGATATTGCCCATTTGTTTGAATTGACTGCAGCCATTGAAAGATCTCATGAAAGACGCTATAAGACTTTCGTTAAAAATATCAAAAACGGCTCCGTATTTGAAAAGGACAGTGAGGTTGTATGGAAATGCGGCAACTGTGGAAATCTGCATTACGCAAAATCAGCACCTGAAGTCTGTCCGATGTGTGACCATCCTCAGGCACATTACCGAAAATTGGATGATTGTTACAAATAATCTAATTTTCTTTCTTTTTTTCACACAAATTATATATAAGGTCATTGACTAATATTATATCTACAAAAGTTGATAATATGATAGAAAATAATATTTGTTTATTGACTGATTCCTATAAAATAACCCATCACTACTTCTATCCAAAAGGTACTCAGAAGATTTATTCTTACCTTGAAAGTAGGGTTGGTGCTGAATTCAACAAGACAATATTTTATGGACTTCAGTACATAATAAAAAAGTATTTGGAAGGTAAAATAGTAACCCAAGAAAAAATCGATGAAGCAGACAGGCTTATGGAAACTCATCTTGGTGAAGGCATTTTCAACCGTGAAGGCTGGCAATACATTCTCGATGAGTTTGACGGCAGATTGCCTATTGAAATCAATGCGGTTCCGGAAGGTACTCCTGTTGATGTGGGCAATGTATTGATGACTGTTGAAAATACTGATGATAAATGTTACTGGTTGCCTAATTACCTTGAATCATTATTATTGCAGGTATGGTATCCGTCAACTGTCGCCACATTATCTGCTGAAGTTAAAAAGCTTGTTAATTTCTATTTGGATGTCACAGGATCTTCAAAAGATAACATTGACTTCATGCTGCATGATTTCGGTTATCGGGGTGCAACATCAACAGAATCATCAATGCTTTGCGGGTCTGCACATCTGCTCAGCTTTTCAGGTACTGACACTATTCCTGCTCTGACAATTCCTGAAAACTACTACAATGACTCAAATGTCTACGGTTTTTCAGTTCAGGCTACAGAACACAGTGTAATGACATCACTAGGTCAGGATGGAGAAATCGATCAGATATTGAATGTCATTGACAATGCTAAAAATGGTATTCTTTCAATGGTTATTGACAGCTATAACTACAGAAACTTCCTGAACGAGGCGTCAAGTGAAGGCACACAACTTAATGATGCCATATTGAAGTTCCTGGATATTGAGGGAAACAAGGTTGTTTTCAGACCGGACAGCGGTGAACCTGTTTCAACAACAATTGACTGTTTAAACATTTTAGAAAGCGGTTTTGGAAGTCATTTAACCGAAAAAGGCTATAAGGTTTTTGATGCAAATATAGGTCTTTTATGGGGAGACGGACTCAACTACCAAAAGATAAGGGATATTCTTTTTGCAATGAAATCCAACAGGTGGGCTGCTGAAAACATTATCTTTGGTATGGGCGGAGGACTTCACAGTTCCGTTACCCGTGACACTCAAAGAAATGCGTTTAAATGTTCAGCTCAGTTAAGAAACGGCGAATGGTTTGATATATTTAAGAATCCTTTGGATTCCAGTAAAAAATCCAAAACAGGTAGATTCAAGCTTGTAAAGGATAATAATTCTTATAAAACCATTCCAATTGATGCATGCGGTGAAAACGTATTGCAGACAGTATTTAGAAACGGTGAATTATTGATAGATGAAAAATTTGCTGATATAAAGTCAAGAACTGATGAATATTCAAATTATTCATCTTACTAATTCTTTTTTTGTGATTAAGTGATGTAAATCCTTTTTATAGTATAATATATAAACATAATTATACTAATATTCGGGAGGACATCATTATGATTAAAGATTATAAACTTTTTTCATTAACTGTTCTAATAATTTTAATATTATTGATTATTCCTTCAGCTTATTCAAGTGATGTGGATGAAAACATCACGTTAACGGTTAATGAGGAAGAATATGTCCTAAGAACTGATAATGATATCTATTTTGATGCGTCAGCACCGACGAATGGGGACGGATCAAAGGATAATCCTTACAATGAGTTAAGACAAGAATATATGCGAAACAATCAGATTATTCACCTTGCAAACGGTGAATACTTATTTGACTCCTCATCTTCAATACAATTCAATAATCTGACTGTCTATGGTGAAAGTGCAGCCAATACTATTGTTAAAAGCCATCATGTTTTAACTATAGCTCATTTTTCATTGAATAACGTGACATTTTCAGGCATCAACATTGTAAATCATGGAACGATTTCCATTAGGGACTGTATTATTGAAGATGGTGTTGCCACTCCGGGCATGTATAACAATTCCTTTGGGGGAGCTATCTATAATCCCGGAGAACATTATGACCCTTATCTATACATCCACAATTCCACTTTCAAAAGAAATTATGCGGAGTATGGTGGGGCAATCTATATGACTCACGGAACTTTAAATATTACGGATTCACGCTTTGAGGATAATGTGGCCTACAATTATGGCGGAGCTATTGCTGCAGGGGACAATTCAAACATCATCATTAAAAACACGATTTTTATAAATGACCGTTCCATAAATGACGCAGGCGGTGCACTATACTTCAAAAAAGGTAATGTGACGGTTTCGGATTCCACTTTCGAAAAGTGCAGTGCTACATTTGGCGGTGCGATTTGTGATTTAAATTCCTATACAACAATAACAAATTCAAAATTCAATTCAAACACAGCTTCCTACAGCGGAGGTTCTGTTTATTCTTTATATGGTTCATTATACGTTTCAAATTCTAATTTTTTCTTTAATTCGGCTAAAAATGGTGGGGCAATATTTCTGGATAATGCCACAGACCACTACGTCAATGCCAACACATTCTATTCAAATGAGGCAATTCTCTGCGGTGGAAGTATATATTCCATATATAATCAGGTTTCTGATGCATCAAACACTTATTATAACAATAAAGCTCAAATAAACGATGACTTATATATTACAAATCAGATTAATTTATGGATAGGAAATGGGAATTATACTTTAATTGTAAATGATGAAATCAACGACAGTATCACATTTATTCCTTCATATTACAGTCTAGTTGATGAAGGATATGTCACTTCAGTTAAAAATCAGCAGTCAAGCGGTGACTGCTGGGCATTCGCAGCCATTGGTGCATTGGAATCATGCATTCTTAAAACTACCGGCGAAACTTACGATCTGTCTGAAGAGAACATGAAAAACCTCATAAGTTTATACTCCGATTATGGCTGGAATCTGGACACCAATGCCGGTGGATATGATTTGATGGCAGTGGGATATCTCACCAGCTGGCTGGGGCCTGTACTGGAAGAGGAAGATGAGTTCGATGACCATTCAACATTGTCTCCGGTTCTGCATTCAAGATTCCATATTCAGGATATAATCTGTTTATCCCGTAGCTCCTATCTGGATAACGATGCGATTAAAAAGGCAATCATGAAATACGGTGGAGTCGTCAGCGGAATACATAACGACGATGATTACCTGAACAAGCAGACCGCAGCCTTTTATTATGACGGCGATTCTGACCGCAACCATGCTGTTCTGATTGTAGGATGGGATGATGACTACTCAAAGGATAATTTCAAGAAAACTCCTCAGGCAAACGGTGCATGGATTTGTAAAAACAGCTGGGGAGAAAGTTTCGGTAAAGACGGTTATTTCTACGTTTCATATTATGATAATGTATTGGCTGAAGTCAACAATACCCTTGCATCATATACGTTTATCTTGAACAATACGATTGACCTGGACAAGAACTATCAGTACGATATTATAGGAATGACTACATTTTTTGACTGCGGACAGAAGACTGTATGGTACAAGAACGTTTTCAATGCGACAGATGATGAACTGCTGGCCGCATTTTCAACATATTTCTTTGATGATGCCGATTTTGAAGTTCAGATTAACGTGAATGATGAGCTGAAATATTCCCAATCAGGAACTTCTCAGGCAGGTTATTATACTTTCAAACTGAACAAGTATATTCCTCTTCATAAAGGTGACAGCTTTGAAATCATCATTAAAAAATCAGCCGATTATAACGTAATGGTTCCTATTTCAGAGACAAGATTTACAAACAAGGTAACATATAATCACGGAATGTCCTTTTTCAGCAGCGACGGAAAAAAATGGAACGACCTTTACGACATGGCGATTTTCTCCAAACTGTCAGTATATGATTCACAGGTCGCATGTATAAAAGCATTCACTACTTTGGATACATTGGACACATTTATTTTCATGAACGATGAAATTATTGGTGTTGGTGAGGAATTCTGCCTTGAGGCAACTGTTATTGACGCTCACAATCACAGAGTAACAGTCGGAAATGTGACCTTCACGATAAACGGAAAAGATTACACAGTTTCCGTACAATCCGGAAAAGCTGTCTTGAACTGTTCATTTGAAAATGAGGGCAACTATACTGTAAAGGCATCATATTCCTATATTCACTATAACCCTTCATCTGCTAGTGCAAACGTTGAAGTTGAAAGGATTCTTTCAAATTCTCATATCAATCTGACTTATACATCATCTAGGGTTGGCGAAAATGCTGAAATAACTGCGAGAGTTTATGATTCAGATAATAATCTGATCACATCAGGAAATGTGAGTTTTACAACTAACGGTAAAACAGAAGTCGTAAACATCAATGACGGTGCTGCAGTATTCACGACAGTTTATAATGATGCGGGAAATTTCACAGTCACCGCAATCTTTGAATCTATCCATTACAACTCTTCACGTACAACTTCATTTATTAATGTCCTTCAAAAAGTCCTGGACACTACGGTTTCAGCATCATATTCTCTTGATTACAACAATGCAACCATAGTTGCCACTGTCAGGGATTCAAATGGCGATCCGGTCACTTCAGGCATTGTGACCTTCAATATCAATGGTGAAAAAACAACTGTTCCTGTCAGTAAGGGTCAGGCTGTTTTAAGCACTCTTCTGATTCGCAGTTCCAACGTTTACATTACATTTGAAGGAAGTGATTATAAATTATCTTCAACCAGCACAAGAGTCAATATTGCGGATAAAATGCCTTCAAAAATAATATTGAGTAATATGCAGGTCAATACAGGTGATAGCGTTGATGTTGTTGCCCGTGTTCTTGATTATAACAATAATGCTGTTAATGTAGGTAGCGTCACATTCACTGCTGATGGAAAGACATCCTCAGTCAGTGTTAATGAAGGGGAAGCTGTATTTTCAACTTCATTTTCCAAATCAGGCACTTATGAAGTGAATGCTGTATTCAGCAGCGATTATTATCTTTCATCTTCTGCAAAATCAACAGTCACAGTCAATAGCAATTCTGCAAATGCAAAAATCACTGTTCAGGATTTGTCCGTAAAAGTCGGTGATGATGTAACAATCACTGCAAAGGTTTATGATTCAAACAACAATCCTTTGAATGTGGGAAGTGTATCTTTCAGCGTTGATGGAAAGAATTTCAATGTAGACGTCAAAAACGGCCAGGCAAGCTTTACTGCTTCATTTGATAATGCCGGAACATATACTGTAACTTCACTATTCTCTGCTTCAAACTATCTGCAGTCTCAAACGACATCCTCAGTCACTGTAAGCAGATATGACGTGAATGTCAGTCTGTCAATCGATGATACTGCATATGGAGATAGAATAATAGCCAGAATATCTTCTGACACTGCAATCTATGCAAATCTGATAATCGATAATCTGGTGTATTCAGTCAATCTAAAAGAGGGAATTGGGGAGTTCGCAATACCTGAAACCTTTGAATTAGGTTCATATACTGCCAGACTGACTTATGCCGGTGACAGTAAGTATAATGCCCTATCTGCTTTTGACACTTTCAGCGTATTTGCCCATACGACTTCCATCAGTTCGGATGATATTGTAATGTATTATAAGGATGGAACAAGATACATTGTTAAACTTTTGGATAATAACGGAAATCCTCTGGCCAATAGAAATGTAATTCTAACTATTCAGGGGGTTTCATATACCAGAACCACAGGCGCTGACGGAACAGCCTCTCTGGCAATAAATCTGAGTCCTGGAAAATATACTGCTTCAGCACAGTTCACAGGTGATAAATATTACGCATCCTCTACAGTTAGTAACATTATCGAAGTCAAATCCACAATTCTAACGGATAACGTTACAAAATATTATAGAAACGATACGCAGTACTATGCAAGCATTCTTGACAATAAGGGCAATACACTTCCTGATATTGTCGTTGAAATGAATATTAATGGTGTATTGTACCACAGGACTAGCAATGCTGACGGTATTGTCAGATTAAATATCAATCTCAGTCCGGGAACCTATATACTGACTTTGACAAATCCGATAACCGGAGAGATGAAATCAAGCATAGTAACAGTTCTTCCAAAGCTTGTTGAAAATCATGATCTGGTCAAGTATTATAGAAATGCCTCAAGATACAGCGTTAAACTGTTGGATGATGTGGGTAATATTGAAGTCGGTAAATCTGTAACGTTCAACATTAATGGAGTATTCTATAATCGTGTAACTGATAGTGATGGAGTTGCGTATCTGAATATTAACCTCGCTCCCGGAAGATATATTATCACGGCACAATATGGCTATTCGCTCGTATCCAATTATATTGACGTTTTACCTATTATAGAATCCGGTGATTTGTCCATGAAATATCTTGACGGGTCTAAATTCAGAGCAAAGCTTTTGGATGGTCGGGGCAATCCGTATTCAGGTCAATATGTACAGTTCAACATTAACGGAGTATTGTATGATAGGCTTACGGGCAGTGACGGCTTTGCAAGTTTAAATATCAATCTTCAGAAAGGCCACTACATTATTACTTCAGCATATAATGGCTTTGCAACATCAAATACAATAATAATATCATAATTAGGTTTTAATTAACCTAATACTATTTTTTTTAAAAAATAAGAGAATAATAGCTATTTATTGTTAGCTATTAATTTGCGGGCTGCTTTTAAATCGTTGTTGTAGATGTGGCCTGATGTGGAGTGGTAATGGATTCCTCCGAAGTTCAGTTTTTCACCTAACAACTCCTGATTCAGTTCTTCTGTCATTTTGATTCCGATATATGCTATGAAAAACATATTTGAGTAGAATGCACCGAAAATGTCATTGCTTCTGAATAAACAATGGATTGTCAAAACATTGTTTCTTACAATGCACTGTAAAAACTGAAGACATGGGATATCTTCTTCATTATTGTCCTTTACAGGGTCAATGGTAATAGCAACAGCTCTGTTACTTCCTGTTGCATTTAATATTCTTTTTTTCATTGCTTCAAACTGGTTAATTCCGAAGTATTCCAAGATACGGTTAGGGTATGAATATACGAAGTCCCTTTTAAGGGAGATTACGTCAGGACCATCGAATGACTTTACGTATTCATATAATGCGTCGCTTTTTATCGGACATTCATCAATATCGAATCTTCCGCTTTTGATTTCCTCAAGCATCATTGCAGAGGTCATGTGCTGGTATTTAGCTTCGAATTTTAAATCTAGAGGGTCATCAATCAAGTAATAATTACCAAGACTTTCAACTAAATGATGATTGCTGTCCTTATATGTTTCTTTTCCTTGTTTCAGTATTTTGTTGACAAAATCCAAATAACATTGATTAATACTTAACATGTTAAACAGTCCTTTTAAATTAATTTTTACTTTGTTATTAAAGTTATAAAAATATAATGTTTTGTTAAAAAAATAATTCAATTTACATATATTTAAATATTTAGTTATACCTAAATAAATATGATGTGGTCTTTTGGAGATTATATCGATAAATGATTTTTTTCAAAAAAGGGTAATATGGGAGGCGAAAGTATTAATAGAATACTTAATTTTCTTATTATTTTAACTTTAGCGCTATTTTGTATCGGCGCTGTTTGTGCAAATGAAATTGATGATAATACGACGATATTAACTAATAATGTTGAACTTTCATCCGAAAATATTGAAATTTATCAAGTTTCTAATGATGATGAAATTATAAGTGAAGGTGAAATAACTATTAGTGACAGCCAATATCCTGATTCGGATACGATCACAAGAGATACTGGGTCTGTAACATTGAATGTTAAACCTTATGTATTTTCAAGTGACAGCGATATTCTTTATTTAAACATAAACGGATACAGTCAGGCAGTTGCTTATATGTCTACAGCAAAATCAAACGGTGTGACTTTTTCATTCACTGAAGCGGGCACATATACTGTATATGCTCATGCCACTTCTATTTTTGGTGAGATTACAAGTAACACCTTAACTTATCTGGTTGGAGGTTCAACTCCGATTGATACAAATAAGACATATCAAAGTACTTTGAGATTGTATGACAATTCCACTTCAAGCACAGTCATTTATAAACAAATCGGCGACAGTGGAGTCCTTTTAAACAATCTGTCTAATTCCGAACTTGGAAATTCAATTTCAAATCTGATTTCAATGACAACAAAGGAAGGTCAGAGTGCCGTCAATGAATTTTTATCCATCTATTTGAATGGTGAATATTTAGGTCAGATTGCTGTCAGTCCTAACGGACAGTGGGCAAATGGTGCTACTTTAGCTTTCACTGAAGCAGGATGGTATAATTTTACTGCTGTTTATAATGGTAATGGGCATTTATCAAATGCCACAAGTAATGTCTTGGCATATTATGTTTATGAAGCTAATGAAAATGCCAGTGAAAATACAACTACAATCATTGAAGTCGATCCTTTAGCTTTAAAATTAGGTGAAAGTGCAATAGTTATCCCTACAGTTTATGATTCTAACAATGAAGAGATAACTTCAGCTTATCTTAATATATATGTCAATAATTCAAAAGTTGCTACAATTAATGTGGGGCAAACATATACCATAACTCCTTCTGATGTGGGAACAGCTGAGATTTATGCTGAATTTTTGGCAGATTCTTCCCATAAATCAAGCAAATCAAATGTTGTTCAGATTAATGTATCAAAAGATGCTGTAGTTCCTGGTGAAAAAACAGATACCCTCACTACTATTACGGCAAATGAAACTAGAGTTATCTATGGAAATAAAGTTTTGCTCACTCCAAAAGTAACTGATAAAAATAATAAAACTGTAACTAGCGGACGTGTGGCTATTTCTGTTTTAGGTATGAACATGACAACAATTAATGTTGGTGAAACATATGAATACTATCCGTTTTTACCTTCAACATATGATGTTAAAGCATATTATTTGGGTAGTGATGAATATAATCCGAGCTCATCATCAGAAATTGAGATAGTTGTTGTTTTTGATGATACTCCTGATGATAATACTACAGATAATAACTCCACAGATAATAATTCAACAGATAACAACACTACAGATGAAAATGCAACGGATAATGATACTGATAGAATATTGGAAACTGTCACTGAAGTATCACTCAACATGCCTGAAATAGTGTCAGGCGAAAATATAATAATCACTCCAAAGGTAAGTGATGAAAACAATGCTGCTGTTAGTGAAGGTAACATTGAGATATATATTGATGATATACTGATTACTACCGTTCAGGCAGGAAATACTTATCAGTTTATTTTAACTGAAATAGGACAATATGATGTTCAAGCAAAATATCTGGGTAGTGAGAAGTACAATTCAAGCGTTTCCAGTAAAGTCCAATTTAAAATAACTGAAAAAGTCATCAACAATACTATGGCGAAAGCGCTGAAGGGACCATATTGAAGTCTTCATACGGTATTGTCCCTATTTTTGTAAATGACAATGCACGCTTATATGTTTGGGACATGACATTCGACTGTGCAGTAATTCAAAACCAGGGAACCTTGGAAGCACACAATGTCATCTTTAAGAACGGCCAGGGAGCAAATGCTTATCCAAAATCCCCCTGAATATGATGATATTTTTGGAGGAGCAATTTACAGTCCGGGTTCAATTTACTTTGCAGGATATGGAATGCCTTCCTATCTGACATTGTACAACTGTACATTCATCAACAATTCCGCAGTCTACGGCGGATCAATATATCATAAGAATGGTGTAACAGTAATTAAAAATTCCAGATTCTATGACAGTCATTCAAAACTTTACGGCGGAGTGCTGGCTACGGATGGAGGAAGCATTTCAATAGAAAACTGTATTTTTGACGATTGTTATGCTGAAGGAGATGCAGGAGGAGCAATTTATGCCAAAGTCACAAACCTCACTGTAAAAAATACCAACTTCACAAATGGATACAGTGATTTCGGAGGAGCAATCTGTAATCTGAATGCAGTATTGGACATTGCAGAGTGTAACTTTGAAAATAACACCGCAAAACATGAAGGAGGAGCCATCTATCAGATGTATGGTCAGTTCTCTTTAAAAGATTCCAATATAAACATTGCCGAAGCACGTGATGGCGGAGCAATATTCGTCGACAATTGTACTTCAGTATCCATGAATAAGGTCAGCATTAAAAATTCCAATGCCAAAAACAGGGGTGGAGCTATATTTTCCAATGCTAACAAGCTAAATATTGATTCAGTCACATTCGATAAAGTCACTTCAGGAGATAATCGTGTAGTATATGAACAGAAAGGTTATGACTATGACATAGACTATAACTCAAATTATACAATGATGAAATACAACTCATCATATGCAGGCGTTTTGCCGTCCAGATACAATCTGGCTGAAGAGGGCTTATCAACACCAATACGTGACCAGCAGGCCGGTGGAAACTGCTGGGCATTTGCAGGAATTGCCGCTTTGGAATCATGTATTCTAAAGGCAACGGGCGTATCATTTGATTTGTCTGAAGAAAACGTGAAAAACCTGGTTGAATTATACTCCGCATACGGATGGAAATATTCAACAAATGAAGGCGGACACGATGAAATGACTTACGGTAACCTTTTAAGCTGGATCGGACCTGTTTTGGAAAGCGATGATGAATATGACGATTTATCAACATTATCCACATTACTAGATCCGTTAATGCATGTTCAGAACGTATATTACTTGCCTGAACGTACATCATATTCTGATAATGATGCAATGAAAAGAGCTATCCTTGATTACGGTGCAGTTTCTGTAGGTATTTTCATGGACCAGTCAAATCCTCTTGTATGGGATGAAAGCAAAGCAGCATACTACTATGTCTTTGGAGGATATTATCCGAATCATGCAGTGGCAATCGTCGGATGGGATGATAACTATCCAAAAAGCAATTTCCCAATGGGAGACATGGCAGACTGCGATGGTGCATGGATTGTAAAAAACAGCTGGGGAACTGAATGGGGAGATGACGGATACTTCTATGTTTCATATTGCGACCCTGTTGTCTATGCTTTAAATGAAGCAAACAATGCATACACATTCATTTTAAACGACACTGTAAGATACAACAGGAATTATCAATATGATATTGGTGGAATGACAGACTATTTAATAACCCACGAAAAAACCGTATACTACAAGAATACTTTCAAATCAATTGGAAATGATATATTGTCAGCATTCGGAACATACTTTGAGCAGAACTGTGACTATGAAGTTTCATTATTCATCAACGATGAATTGAAATTAACTCAGAACGCTTCAGCAGTCACAGGATATTATACAATTCCTTTTGACACAGAATTCCTGCTGAACACAGGAGACAACTTCACAATACAAATTAAAATTGATGCTCCTTCAATGGCAAGTTTCCCTATTTGTGAAATTGTAACAGCTTCAAGATTGACATACGGCGAAGGAATTTCTTATTTCAGCTATGATGCAAAAAATTGGATAGACTGTTTCGATTACGTATTCGATGATCCTGAAATCGAACACAGATATGCTTCACAGGTGGCCTGTATTAAGGCATATACCAGAAGCAGCGGTTTAAACACATCAAACATTATCATTAATAATGTCGTAACTGAAATCAACAAAGAAACTCTCATTTCAGCTATTGTCCGCAATCAGGATAATGAACCAATTGAAAATGGAAGTGTAATCTTTTCTGTTAATGGAAAAAACTATACAGGAAATATTTCCAATGGAATGGCAAATATAACAGTAACATTCAATGAAAGCGGCATATTTGATGTGGTTGCATCATATCTGGGAAATCCTCCAGCAAATGCCACATCAAAAGTTACAGTCAGCAGATTGAATCCTCATTTGGAGTTAAGCATTGACGATATTGTAGTTGATGAGAAATTAACTGTCAATGTTACTCTTAATGATGATATAACAGATAATGTAAGGGTTTTAATCAACAATAAAACATACAATGTTTCTGTTTCCAAAGGCAAAGGAGTCATTGAAATTAATGATGATTTGCCGGTCGGCGAATATGAAGCTATAGCAATTTTTGATGGAAATGAAATCTATTCTTCTGCAAACTCAAAAGCTTCATTCAACGTAAGCAAAAAAGACAGTAAAATCAGTATTGATACGAGAAATGTTGTTGCAGACAAAGAATCACTTATTAAAGTTAATTTGGAATCCGATGCTGACGGATATGTTAACATTTCAATTAATGGTGAAACATACACTTCCCAAGTAAATGATGGTGTTGGCGAAATTGAAATTCCTGCTTTGGAAGCCGGTGACTATGATTACATCGTTAACTATAAAAACAGCTCCAAATATAATGACTTAACTTATAACGCAACATTGAAAGTGGTGGATTCCGAATCTAAGGTCATCATTGAAGCATCCGATATCATAAAGTATTGCGGATCAGATGAAAGACTGACTGTCAAACTGATTAACAGTTCAAACAATCCTTTAGTTGGTGAAAAAATAAGCATTTCAATCAATGGTGTAAAATACGATAGAACTACCGATTCCAATGGTGTAGCATCAATAGCTATCAATTTAAACCCTGGAAAATATTCAGTTGAAATAAACTATTCCGGAAACGGCAGATATGCAAATGAAAGTTCCAGTATTGATGTTGTAGTAAAAAATACGATTTCCGCAAAGAATCTGACGAAAATATTTAGGAATGATTCCCAATACTATGCAGCTTTCCTGGATGTTAATGGAAATCCTTTGAAGAACACTTTTGTAACATTCAACATCAACGGGGTCATGTATGAACGTGAAACAAATGATGATGGTGTTGCCAGATTAAATATCAATCTATATGAAGGGGAATATATCATAACTGCAATGAATCCGAATACAACTGAAAGCTATTCAAACACTATAGTTGTCCTTCCAAGGATTATAGATAACCATAATCTCATCAAATACTATAGAAATGATTCACAATATGTCATTCGAATTCTTGGTGATGACGGAAATCCAATAAGTGGTGAAAACGTCACATTCAACATCAATGGAGTATTCTATACTCGTGTCAGCAATGAGACAGGTCATGTTAAATTAAACATTAACTTACAGCCTGGAGATTTTGTTATCACTGCAGATTATAAGGGATTTAAGGTATCCAATAATATTCATGTTCTTTCCACATTATATGGTCAGGACCTAACCAAGAATTATGGTGATTCAGACCAGTTTAAAGTGCGGGTTCTTGATAATGTTGGAAATCCTTTGGCTAATGTGGATGTTAATTTCAATATAAATGGTGTATTTTATAATAGAACAACAGCTGGAAATGGTGTTGCTAGTTTAAACATTAATCTGATGGCTGGAGAATATATATAACTTCCAGTTATAATAATTATGCTATAGCCAATAAAATTACTGTATTATAGGGTTTAATACCCTTTTTTCTTTTTTTAAGTTTGTTTTATTAATTTTAAAAATTATAATTTTACAATATAACGATAGATATAAAAAAACTGAAAGATTTCCAGAAAATGTGCTCTGTCACTGTAACAATTTCCATTTTTGTATCATATTAATAGATAATTTCTATTTTTATTCACTTTTTTCTAATAATTTTATTTTTTTGTATATCTTATTTTTCAAAATGTATTTAAATGATTAAATATAACATATGTTTAAGGTTAAATTTTTTTCTTTGGTTTAATCAAAAGCATAAAGGGAGGTGAAAATATAAATGGATAAAAGAAAAATAATGTCGATTTCATTAATACTATTCATATTTTTCATATCATTATGCTTGGTTTGTGCAAGTGATGTAAATGATACTGTATTGTCTAGTGATAATTCACAATCGATTTTAAAAGAGTCTGTAGGAACATATAGTGAGCTGCAGGATTTAATTAATTCTGGAAATGCTACTATTAGTTTGGATAAGGATTATGCATACAATTCCAGTGATAGTATTTCTTATATTAGGATTTCAAATCCTGTTACGATTAATGGTAATGGCCATTCAATTGATGGAAATAACTTAGTTAGACATA
>NZ_JAFSNZ010000073.1 GCF_017447225.1 Methanobrevibacter sp.
CAAAATTATTTTACTAATTTCAAAAAATATTTATGAGATATTGGCCAAATAATCATTTAAATCGCATTTAAAATTATTACAATATTCTGTTTTTACTATAACTATCCAATAGTGTTTAAATTACTTATAGAATGGTGTAAAATTAGTATTATATTGTTTTAATATATTATAACCCATAAAATATTAGACAGTGCCTTTATAGTTAACCATTTTTAAAATACAACAATTTATCCATACAATATTACAAATAATTTAATCCTATTAAATTAATTTCTTTAAAATGTTGGAATTGTTGATCAAAGCTAACCAGATTATTAATATTTGATTCTCTCATCGTTAAAACAATACTTGAATCTGTAAAACTTAATTTTGTTTTTTTACTGTCAGTTCCAATAATTTTTTTAAATATATTAAAAGTTTTTATAGTATAATTGATAATATCATATTCATTTAATACATCAAAACTGTCAATTAGACCATAATATATATTTTGAGCAGCATTAACATTGATTTTTCTACCAGTTAATGTTAAAACTTCATTTAATACATTATTATTTATAAAACAATCTTGTGAAAGAATATTTTCTTCTTCTTCTAATTTTAAAGCACTTTCATGTAATTCATCATTTGAATTAATGTATGCCAGTATAAACGATGTATCTAAAAATATTTTTTTCATTTATTTAAACTCCTTTTTAATTCTACAGCATTTGTTTTTTCATCAGATTGAAAAGCACCTGCTAAATCTTTAAAGTTTCTTTTCGTTCTGAAATTTATTTCAGGATTTCCATTTTCATTAATACCCCATTCAACAACAGTATCGTTGTTAATATCATAATTTTTCCTTATCTCTTTAGGAATTGTAGTTTGGTAGTTGCTTTGAATTTTACTTGTGGCTAATATAAGCATGTTTTCACCTACAAAAAATATTAATTTTACAAAACATATGATATTATTTATTTATAATATATTATAAATATATATGATAAATTTAAATTATCATAATTTTATCAACAATGAACTGTTATCTCAGATATTTCATTTTTTAATAGTTACAGATATATTTCCATTCAATGCAATTATCAACAGAATAGTTTCAAATATTATCAACAGGCATAAAATCCCTGTAAAATCAAGATACTTTATAATATATTCTGCAACCAGTTTCAATGCATAGTAAATCAATATTACATCAATTGCAATGGTACTTATTTCTAAAAGTTTATTATAATCCATTTTAAAGCCTCCTTTATTTTAATTTATGAAATTTGTTTAATTCAAAATTACTTGTTACAATAATCACTGCTATTTAACCTTCAAGACTTTCATCACCATCCCATTTCCAATAATCACATAATTTTCCTTCACATTTCGGATAGTCATATGATTTAAAATTACAGTTATCACAACTCCTATTTTCTATTCTTGATTCCTTTCTTTTAAAAACTAAACAGGAATTCCTGTAATCATGAATATTATCTTTATTATTTAATCTAGAACAATTTTTATCCCAGCAAGATTCATCAATTTCAATTTCACAAAGTGCCTTTCGGATTTTCGAATCCATTTCTTTAGATTCACCATAATGAGTCAAATCAAAAGCAATATTTCCATCCAATATGTCTGACAGACAATATAATCCATAATCTTCTTCCATTATCTTTTTGAAATTATTTTCATAATCAAACCAGAAGATATTTACAATATTTAACCCATGTGGATAGCAAATATCGAAATCATCATTTAACTTCTTTTTACAAGCTTTTTGATAAGCTTTAACAATAATATCTTCAAATTCCTTCTGACTATACTTTTCAGATGAATAGTATGTAGTTTCATAGGACTCTTCAAAACCTTCAGCAGATATTCTGTAAAAATACATGAAATAAGCTCCTATTTTTCAATGATGAAATCAAATTTTCCATCCAACAGATCATCCAATTGGCTTTGGCTTAATTTGAATTCTCCATTATCTGTGTCTATTACTTTAAATGGAGCATCTAGCAAAAATTCCTTAAATGTTCCTAAAACCTTTTTCGTATCTTCATGAATTAACTTAAATGGTTTTTTGGAGATTATTTTAATAAATTTTAAATCATTACATGGACGATATGGCTGTACATCCATATAGCATTCATAATTTTCCTCAACTGATGGAATACTTACTTCATCATATTCCTTCCAAAACTCCAATACTTTCAACAGACCCCTACTTTTTTCACCTGATTCATATAATTCATTGATAAAATCGTCAACAGATAATTCCAAATCAACATAGCTTATCTTTTCAACATTTTCTTCACTGGAAAACGTTAAAAACAAAGGATAACCCGTTAAGCTAATTATATAGCGATTACATGATTCAATGACATATCCACCACAATATTTTGGAGTCAAAAAGAGTCCAACAGTACCCGGTCCGTAATAGATCAGGATTGGATTAATAATATAAACGCTATAATTGTCTTCGGGCACTTTATCAATCCAATTATTTATTTCCTCCCAGTTGTGAAAGTATGGAAATGTGACGATTCCAGTTACAGTATCTGAGCCATCAATTTTGCTTACATCAGAACGCAATTGCATTGAAGAAGTATGATCAAAAGATAAATAAGTTAATTCACCGATGCATCCGTATTCATTTTTGTCTGTAAGTAAACTGGAATAGGCAGGACTGAATATCAGTTTGAATATAAATGGATCATCTTGAAATAGATTATTTAATTTCTTATGGATTCCTACCCATTTATAGAATATTGACCATTTATCCAAATCAAAAATACTCCTTGATTCCTCATTTAATAAACGAAAATATTCCTTTTGGTTGATTTTATAATTTTCTCCGAGCAAGTTTTCTTTTCTTGACATGATATCACAAATGAATTTTTATACTAAAAATTAATGCTGAAAATCAGATGTCAACAAATTTATTTCTCGAATTGTCCTTAATTTGAATAAATCCGGTGATGATTAATTTTTAGTTAATGATAAGTATTGTACTTATAGTATTTAAGTTTTATCCAATTGTCCTCACTTATAAATATTGTTCTGACTCATAAAAATTGTTCTGAGTGAAACATAGTATTTATAGTTAACTATTTTTAAAATAGAAAAAATATTGTATCCAAAAAACTTACTATCACAAAAAGTTTTTAAAATAAAATCTATAAACTCTTTAATAACAAATATAAGGTGAACATTTATGGATTTAGCTAGATTAGTTTCAAATTCATTCAAATATCCATTCAGAAATATTAAAAAACTGCCGGTAATCTGCATCCTATTTATTCTAATAGCTATCATTCCAATTGGCATGATATCAGACAATAACTATATAACAGCTATTGGCGTGATTGCATTTTTCCTATTCATAATGCTTGTGCCAGGATATTTTCTCTCCATTGTTAAACTGGGTTCAAACCAGTCAGCAATGCTTCCGTCATTCAATATTATAAACAACATTTATGATTCAGTTAGAGTACTGCTTTTAAGGATTGTCTACATGATTGTACCTGCAGCTGTATTTTACATTGCCTTAACCACATTAGGACCTGCAAGCAGAGATTTGCTTTTCAATTTCAGAATACCTGAGTTTTTAGCAACAGTCGGTTTGGTTTTAGTGCTGCTCTTAATCGTATATCTAGTATTTGAATTCCTGCTGTTTTTTGCAAAAGCCAGATTAGCTTATCTCAATAGCCTGAAAGAAGCACTAAAGATTAATGAAGTAATAGGAGATATCAGAAATATCGGTATTGTTAACATTATCAAATGGCTGATAGTCATGGCAATACTTTTGAATGTCATTACATTTGTTACATCTTTTGTAATTTCAATTCCCTATGTCGGATTTTTGATATATATCTGCATCGTTATTCCTGTAATTGAAAGTATAGCCAATTATTCTTTAGGTTTGTTGTATTCCAATATAGCTAGAAATTATGGTAATTTGAATTTAAATGAACCTCAAAAAGAATTAACTGAATAAATTTTCTATTTTTTTAAGTGTAATTATTTTAAAACTTAATCTATATAAATTAACTCATGTATATGATAGCTACTTTTGACTGTAAATTCAAAACAAACCAGGAAAATATTGAAAAGACCTTACAGCATTATGGGCTTAGAAAAGTTCAAAGCTCATTATATGTAGGTGAACTTGACAATAATGAACGTAATCAACTGTTAGAAAATATCAATGAAATCATAAAAGAAAAGGATAGCTTTTTAATGTTTCCTATATGTCAAAACTGCTTTTCCAAAAAGGAATTCTGCGGACGTGAAATTAAATTCAAAAATGATCTCTTTAGGGTGTATTGAAATGAAACTAGTTATTGACGGATACAACAAGTCAGTCCACAAAAAGGATAATCAGATTGTCATACATGAAAAAGATGAAATAATCGATTCGGTTAAGGCTTCGACAGTTAATGACATAACCATCATAGGAAAAGGCTATGTGACCTTTGATGCACTGAATCTGATGGCCGAAAATAACATTAAACTTATAGCTATTAATCCAAGAGGACAGCTGACATACACACTTGAATCTCCAAATTGGAGAAATGTAAAACTGAAAAAAGAACAATACAAATTAAGTGAAAACAGAAAAGGACTTGAAATATCAAAAAAATTGATAAAATCAAAAATGAAAAATCAAAAAGCTACATTGATAACACTTAATAAAAACAAACAGCTGAAAAGAGTATTTAACCATAGATTAAAAATCGATGAATGCATCACCCAACTTGAAAATCTGAATCTGAGAGGAGACAATGAAAATATAAGAATGAAAATAATGGGTTTGGAGGGAAAAGCATCAAATGAATACTGGCATGGCGTTAAGTACTTTGTTTTAAAAGAAATTGAGTTTACTGCAAGAACAAAAAAGCCGACGGATCTGTTGAATTCAATGTTGAATTATGGATATGCAATTCTTGCAAGCGAAATAACCAAAAGCATATTGGCAAATGGCCTGGATCCTTACTGCGGTTTTCTGCATTTTGATATGGAGGGTAGAACTAGCTTGACATTTGACTTGATAGAACCGTTTAGACAGCAGATTGTTGATAAAACCGTTCTCGGACTAATCAACAGAAAACAGGTGACTATGGATGATATAGATAAACGAAACAATACCATAAAATTGGAAGCCAGAAAGATTATTGTAGAAAAAATCCTTGCTAAAATATATTCATCAATTACATATAATGATGAAACAGTGAGTTATTTTGATTTGATTCAAAAACAAAGTGAAAACTTAGTTCAAGTATTATTGGATGATGAAAAATTTGAAGGATTTTACTTGAGGTGGTGAGGAAACCTAATAAGTTTTTATCCAAAAAAAATCACCTCCTCAAAAATGTGTGAAAAAACTATTGATGATAATGTTAATTTCCATAATTTTGAGGAAACCTACCCAATAATATTAATGTGAAAGTGATGTCCTCACAACATTTTTAAAAGAAGAGGTATAAACTATTTAAATAAGTATTTAAAGAAAAATTTTATAGTGTTTTAAACGAATGTTTGCTACTGAAATATTCAAAACCAGAAATAGTTTTATGTATAAAAGTAGAGTAACATCATATTTAAATGTATGTACATCATATTTAAATAAACTATTTTTCTTTTGGTTTTTGTGCACTGATAAAATTGTTTTGTTTGAACATGCGATAACCCCCTCAGCTCAACATTATTTATGGGTGTGTCAGGATTTGAACCTGAATCTGATGGTCTGGAGCCAACAATGCTCAGCCTGGTTACACCACACACCCTTATAAAAAATTTGGTGGATAGTCCTATCAGGAGTCGAACCTGAATCGATGGATCCAAAATCCATTATGATTGCCATTACACCATAGGACTAAAAGGAGAGGAGCCCAGACGTGCACCGAGAACTTATCTAAAACTACTATACCATGGATTTTCGTATTAGTTGTTTTGCTTGTTAAACTACACCCTCAACAAAAAAATAATTAAACAAGATATGCTAAATAAGCAGCCAACAAAGAAGCACCATACTTATCATAAACCTCATTCATCTTCTTAAAATCTGGAAACATCCTATTAGAATCATCCTTATGAATAACATCCTCACGATAAGTATATTTTGGCAGAGGTTTCACTTCAGAAGGCAATTTAACCTGAGATAAAAGATCAATAAACTCAATAAAGTCATTATTATTTTTCATTTGCTGATATTTCTCCCATGATTCCATAGAGATGATTCCTTCCAATTCTGGGTGACAATCTAACCATTCTATAATGATACTATCACGTGAAAGGATTGGATTTTTCGAATGCTTACACTTTTCATCCAATACTTGATCCATTTCATGCATAGTTTCTAATAAATTTTTAGACCTTAAGAAATCATCACGTTCATTTTGTTTATCATAAACAATAAAAGGGACTTCTGGAACATAATCTTCCAAATGAATTAACTCATCCATATGATCCACTATGAACTGTGAATCAAACTGTAATACCTTCATTCTTTCACCTCTTTCCATATGAATAAATCCCAATGGCCAGTAGCTTCACAATACTCTCTGACAATGCGGTCTTCAGCTTCTTCCAAAGTTTCGCCCGGAGCAATCCAACGGTCACCACGACCAAAAATATACCAATTACCAGACTCATTAAGCTGTTTTTGTTTAATATGTTTGAATATATCTTTCAAATAATCTCCATCATCAGGTAGTTGAGATCTACGCCATAACCATTCAGGGAATAATACTTTAGTATTATTTATAATGTCATCTGCATGATTTGTCAGATAATTAATATTAATGAATTCAGCTCTTTTCATTTGTATCCCACCACTCTTAATTTAATTGGAGTTAACATTTCACCATTAGCACCTTTAACGGGTTTACCACCAAATTTAACAATTTCTACTTTACACTCTTTCAGTAAGAATTCCATTTCCCGTGCATAATTCTGACCATGTAAAGGATGATCCATTCCTATTTCAGGTGGAGCAAACCACGAACCTTTTTTAATAGGTGCCAAATATGCGCCGCGAGTACCTGCTGGAGCCTCGATTTCAATAATATACTTCATTTCTTTAGCATTGGTTTCACTGAACCACAAAGCACCTTCTTTGGAAATAGATGTTGAACGGAAATTAGGGAATTCCATAATATCCCCAACAACTGTAGATTCTAAATTATGAGCTTCTTGAACTCTCCATAAGGTTATACCTTGTTTCAATTGATTATTCAAGATATCATCTAATACAGGCACATCATGAGCAATACTCCTAGCTAATTCTTTAGCTCTTGTTTTTAGCAATTTACCTGTGGACCTATCCAATATACTATCATAATAATATTTGTAATATATATATGTTGAATTGTCTTTTTCGTAGGCTTTTGCCATATCATAAATCCATTTCTCGAATTTTTTGACATCCCGTTTGCAGTCTACTTCAAAGTTGGTGAATGCTTTATAATCTGAGCCTAGCCATCTTTGAGCAACTTCTTGCTCACGAATATTCATGTCGCGTGCATCTTTAGTGAAGTACTTATCTAAAGACTCACCATTAGGTAATAAACCATCTTCTGTTGTTCCTTTAAATTTCTTTAAATTTTTAGGATTTTCGTCTAAAGGAATGTCTGGTTTATAGTTAGATAAAGGTGATTCTAAAATACTTTTATCTAGTTTTAATTTTGTTTTTAATTGTTTATATAATTTTTTAAATTCAAGATTTTCTTTATAATTTAGCCCTCCACCATTTGTTCTAACAGAATTTAAATAAGCGAATTTATCTTTTGTTTGTAAGAATTCCATTTGTTTTAATTCATTTGAGGTTAATTTTTCACCAATTAACTCCCTTTTTTCTAAATTATATAATTCTTTAGCTTCTTTTTTAGTTAATTTGAACTCGGTGGCTTGTTTATATAAATCATCTGTGATATAAGTTGGGCGGTTAGTAGTGAATTTTAAATCAATTGAGATATCGGGGAGATTCCATTCTTTTTTATATTTAGAATATAATTCTACATATTTTTTAGACTCATAGCTTTCTAAACCATCTTCAATTAATTCTTTATGTAGTCTATTGATTTCAACTTTGTCTCGTAAAGCATGATAATATTCTTTTTCAGCATCTGATAAAGCATGAGTATTTTCTTTTGCTTGTTTGTAAATGTTTTTTTCTTCTGAAGTTAATTTAAATGCGTTTTTATCTTTAAATAATTGTTTTTTGTTAATTTCGATTGGTTTTATCTCAATAGATTCAAGAGGTTCCCAATTTTTGAATTGTTTAAATAACTTTTCATATCTTACACCTTCAGCTCCAGAAATTGCAAAGTAGTCTGTAGGATCACCTCCTTCACGTAAGATTTTATTCCACATTTCATTGAATTCTTTTCTATCCGCTAAATCTTCAAATTCCTTTCTATCAATGAAACCGAGTCCGCCTTCTTTTTCTTTTTTGATGGTTAATTCTTTTAACCTCGCCTCTTCAGTTTCAGTTAACTTATATTTATCATACTCATTATTTTTGATAGGATTTGAATATCTTTTAATACCATTATCTAAACTTCTTTTATCTACTTTTAACTCTTTTTTACTTATTGTTTTAATGGCTTTTGGATTTACTTCAGTGTGCATTACTCTTTTTACTTTTAATCCTTTGATGTTTGAAGTGTATTCAAGTATTGCATCACCTAGTTCTTTATTGTGTTTGTCTAAGAATTCATTTGCAACATATTTTTCAAATTCTTTTTGAGCAGACTCTCTTTTAACAGGATCTTCAATCTTATTAATTTTAAGTAAACCTTTATTATATTCATCAGTTAATTTTTCTAATTGTTTTTGCTCTAATTTTGTAATATCATCAGTTATTTTATTAATTTCTTCAGAAGTGAATTTTCGTTCGTTTTTTATGAACCATGATTCTTTTCTTGAAATGTTTATGCCTACACGTTCATTTTTTGAGTTTAGGAATTCATAGAAATCTCCTGAAGATGTAGGTCTAAAACCTTCATCTGTATGATAGTGTATTGTACTATATTTTCCAGATTTAGGTTTAGTCATGACTATATCATTTGAATTACCCGGAATTTCTTTTGTTATAAATTTACCGTTCTTTTCATTGAATACTACACCATATTCTTTTTCGGAACCCCATCTACGTTTTGGTTTTAAACGAATGTTTGCTACTGAAATATTCAAAACACAAACAAAGAAAAAGCAGATAAATTAATATTCCAATATGAAAAGAAGATTTTCAGACATGACAGTAATCTCTCAGAAATAGATGAAACAAAATTTATTTTAGATAATCAAGAAGTCGGAGGAAGTTACTCAATCGAAGATAGTATATTAGAGAAAAAACAAATAAAACATCAGGAGAATACTCCTTGGAGAAAAAGTGAAAGAGGCAGCATATCTGCTTATTCTAGTACAACCCATAGGCGAATGAATGGGTTAATCAGACAAGATGATCATTGGAAAGAAATCATGTCTGTAATGTCTGAAGACGAACGAGAATTTTGTATAAAAAATACAAAGAAACTGAATAAAAATTTAGATTCTGCCATCGAAAAATCTTCTGGCCTGACTCAAGATACTATTTTATATCGTGCTGATGATTATTTTGATATCACATTGGATATAGGGGACTATGGCAATTTTAGTGGGTTTACTTCTACTTCATTTCAAAAAAGGGGTGCTGACCAATTTTTTGATGAGGAAAGATATATGGTGAAAATATTGGCTCCTAAAGGTACAAAAGGTATTGCTATGAATGGTGGCCATGGTTGGAGAGCTAAAACTTCGGAACATGAGTATCTGCTCCCAAAAAACTCAAGATATATCGTGTTGGATGTGAACCATGATCCTAAGGTTAGAACAGCAACAGTTTTGTTAATATGATTAGGTGGAATTAATATGGATATAAAATATATAAATTTTAAAAAAATTAGATCTAAAAAAAAAGAGTTAGAAAAATATCCTGGTTATCTTCCAGGTTTTGTTGAAACATGTATTGATAGGGAGATATGGATGGACTTCTTGGAAAAAGAGGGATTATTGACTAGAGAATTAGAAAATAAAATATTTGATAGGCACATGTCTTTTCAAGAAGAAAAAGAAGAGCTTATCCAATGGTGTGAAGAAAACCCACAATATGCTGATTTTATAATATGGGAGGAGGATTAAAATATGTTAACTATTGTTGGTGATGATGAGCAAGATATTATTGAGTTACCTAATGGAATGACCATCCACATGGAATTTAGCATTGACAAAACTGGACCATGGGGCTGGAGAGGTAGAATTAAAGGAAGATATCGTAGAATACAATTATATGATTCATCAAATAATTTAATCAGTGAACTTATTGAAGAGAATCCTTTATATCAACCAGATGTTCATGTGAACATTGTTTTAAACGAATGTTTGCTACTGAAATATTCAAAACTGCATATGCTATCAGGGATAAAAGCATTGAAAAAGATTTGGAGTTGAAATAGTATGACAAAAGAATACCCTATGACTTGTGAAGAGTTTAAAAAACGTGTTTGTGAATTATTTATGAGGCGTGCTGAATCAGATCAAGAACTGGAATATATAAAAAAATTTTTAAAAGATGAGGAAAAATTCATTGAAGGGGAATATGCTAATGCCTGTTATGATTATGATGATCCTAAAAGAAGTAATATTCAGTTCACAGATGAGGGTTTGATTCGTCAGCCGGTCCGTGTCTTGGACATGCTATACTAAAAACATGGAGGGAATACAAAATGAGATATATTTTAAATGATGAGTATATTAAAACCCAAAATAAGCTGGATAGTCCATTAACTCAAGCATTACTTAACTATAAAGAATTGCCTCCTGTAATGCTGGGTCAGGTATATAATGAGCTGCACATGTCTTTTTGGGGTATGTCTAAAGAGGTTTGCAGAGCTATAAACCAAATGCATGGTAGAGGTTTTGGTCATCAGGCAATGATGGATGATGATAGCAAAGAGTTTAATAAATGGCAAGATGAGTTAACTAAATCATTCTTAGACGAAACAGGGTTACCAGTATTTATTGAAGGATAAGGTGAATATGTATGGTTAAAGTATTGCAATTTGATTCACAGTTCATATTAGAGCATATGGATGAGTTAATTCATTTGGAAAGAGGTTCCTAAGGAGGGGAATAATGCTGAAGGTACATGAATTATTAAATCAATTTGGTTTAACATTTGACTTAAACCCGGGGGTTCTATCTCTTGAAATACCTGGTGAATATAATTCACTTAAAACACAGATGGTGGAATTAAGATTCAATAATTACACTAAAGGTTACCTAGATTATGGTATCTTTGAAACATATATCTTTGAAGGAGAAAATTGTTCTGTGATGATTGCTCCGGATTGTAACTTTGAGCATGTTTCTTTTAGTGAGAGACTTGATTCTGGTCGGGTTACTGGTTATTCTTTTGATGAGTTTGGGGTTTTGTCTGTTAGAGTTTAATACTATTTTTTTTACTTTTTTGTAGTCCTATGGTGTAATGGCAATCATGGTGGGTTTTGGTCCCGCTGACTCAGGTTCGACTCCTGATAGGACTATCCACAAAATTTTAGGGTGTGTGGTGTAATCATGTTGAGCATTGTTGGCTCCAGACCATCAGATTCAGGTTCAAATCCTGACACACCCATTATTATAGTGTTTATGCTGAGGGGGTTATCGCATGTTCAACAATAACGCAATAAAGAAATCAGATTAATAATTATTGTATAAATTGTATTTTTGATATTAACTTTGTTTTAAACGAATGTTTGCTACTGAAATATTCAAAACTAAAGTAACAGTATCCTTAACCCTACTATTGTTTTGAACATCATAAACTGCACATTGATATTGTGTACCGTCTTTGTAAGTCATATTAATATTGGTACCTTCCATTCTCGTACCAATCTTACCAGTGAATGTGTTGAAATCAATATTATTACTTAATCCGTAACGGAATAATAAAGCACCATTAGCACCATTATCCAGGCAAGTTTTAATATCCTCTGTTAACTCTGATACAGATAATAATGTAGTGTCATTATCGGATTTATATGATTGTAATCCGCTCCAAATATTTGCTACAGTTGAGAATTTTTTAGTTGTGGAAAGTAACCATGATGTGCCTGCATTATAATTTCCTTTATACTGCATTGGTATAACAACATCAACGATTTTTCCTAATGCTTCTATGGTTTTAAACGAATGTTTGCTACTGAAATATTCAAAACATTGATATATCATCAAATAATAAATCCAATCCTAGTTTTTATATTGTATTAAATATATACTATATTCATGGAGTTTAAAGCCGAATTTGTAAAATACTTAACAACAGCATCAGAAAATAAAAAATATTTATTGATTTATCTGATCATAATCGTGATTTTAACATTCTCATTCGCATCAATAGATAATTATCTTCATCCTCTTACGGAAGGCATTGTTTTTATTTTAGCAATTGTTCTTGGAATATTTTCTATTTTATATTACTGTTTGCATGGAAATGAACTATATAAAGTAGCTTTTGTTGTTATCATATCATTCGGTTTGTTATGTGCTTTTTTAACTCCAATTTGTTTAGTTCCCGATGAGCAGGAACATTTTATTAGATCTGAGTTGACCTCTTCCGGAGTATTGGTACCTGAACCGCAGTTTGTAAATAATTCCTTTTCCGGATTCAATACCATTAGGGGAGCTGCCGATTTAGCAAATAGTTATGGAAACACAGTATTTACAAGTGATGTTGACAATTCAAAAATAGATTATTCGGGTGTGATTTATTCATCCGCATTTATGCAGAATCCATTTTTCGCTTATTTGGCTCAGGGAATTGGTGTTCTATTAGCTAAACTGTTGAATTTAAACACTATTTGGATGTTGTGGTTGGGCCGTATCGCTAATCTAGTTTTATATGCCTTTTTAATTTCAAGAGCTGTAAAAAAAGCACCTATTTTAAAGATACCTATGATTGCCATGGCCTGCATTCCTTTATCAGTTTTTCAGGCCGCATCTTTAAGTATTGATGTTTGCGTTAATGGGCTTGCTTTTTTATCATTTGCATATTTTTTATTCATGATAAAATCAGATGACCATTCAATTGAGTTAAAAGAGGTTGGATTTTTCGGGCTTTTAGTTCTATTACTTGGTTTGTGTAAACTGCCTTATTTGGCATTTATATTCTTATTATTCATAGTTCCGAAAAGCAGATTTAAAACTCCTTTTTATTATAATATACTAATATTTTTAATTGTTGCAGTTTTGGGAGTATTATGGGCTAAATTCTATGCAACACCGAATTATTTATTCTCATATCGTGCAAATTATTTTATTGAAAACAATGTTAGCATGTCCAGTCAAATAAGCTATTTATCAGGGCATCTTCTGAATTCATTTGTTACATTTGCTAATGTGTTTAATTATGTGGGAATTGTCCTTTCAACATTGTTTTTATTTTCTTTTCCACCATTTTCATATGAATCAAATATTTTAACTTGCTTGGGATTACTATTCATTGGAGCAATAACCTTTTTATATCCAAATAAAAATGAATTATCTCTAAAATCAAGACTGGGCGTATTATTTGTAATGCTTATAATATTTTATGGAACATTTACAATTCAACTGTTAACTTGGAGCCCTGTGGGAGTATTATATGGTGTTGATATACAGGCAAGATACTTTATTCCGTTGTTGGCGTTGGCACCTTTTGCTTTTGGATTCAATCATAATGCCGAAGATGAAAAGATTAATAAAATGATAATGGTAATGAGTATTGCACTGTTGGCTTCATTTTCTATATTGACTGCATGCAGATTTTACTAGTATTTGGCTGTGGCTGTAATCCTTATTCACATGATATATGAATTACTTGATTTCATTAATTTTAATTGGTTATCTAGAGATTTTCAATTCCTATTGTTAATCGCATTTTCCGTAATTCTTACAGCACCCGCACAGTGAATACGAACCACAGGATGTTTGTCATTATCAGCAATATATTGTAATTTCTCAAGGTAATCTTTCACACATTCAGGTTTTCTTTTTCCCATTACACGAAACATTTCAGGCGCTTCTATTCTGACCTTTTCGTAGGAATCATCAATCATATCCCAAAAAATAGCTAATCTGTCACAAAAGAGTTCGGGGGCGTTTGTCGCTATGTTTTCACAGGCCCAGACAAATGCAAGGCGGACTTTTCCATTATCATCGATTCTTGTATTCATAAGTTTGTCAAAATATGGAATAATCAAGTTCTTGTCTGCCCTCCCTATTCTTCCAAGAGCATTAACTGACCTTTCGCGAAGCTTTGCATCACTATCATCAATATAACCAGCAATCAGATTGACGTATGATTTGATTTGTTGAGGATATTTAAGTCCCATTTCACCTAAAATCCATAATGCCTTGGCCTTAACTTTTACTGAATAGCTTTTATCCAGTTTTGCTGCAACTTTATCAATATTTTCTTTCCAGTTTTCGGTGTCTTTTTGAATTTCTCTCAATTCATTTAATGTTTCTTTTTCAGACATTATCATCAGTTATTCTATGGTGTGTTCCATTTCCTTTGGAAATACTAGCTTGTATCCGGTTCCATTTTCCTGTTCAATGAGTGTGATTTTTCCACCCAGCTGTCTGGTAAGGCTTTTTATTATCTCACAGCCAAGGTTTTTAGTTATATGGTTTAAATCTTTCATGCCGACACCGTTGTCCTTTATTATGAGCTCAGCCATTTCATCGTCAAGGCTTCTTATTGATTTAGTTATCTTATTTTTTGGCGATACATCAGGAAATGCGTGTTTGACCGCATTCATGGTTATCTCATCAACAATCAGAAGCAATGGTGTTATGACTTCAATGGATAAGTTTAAATCTTCATCCACATATGTATCAAATTCTATCGGATTGATTGAATCGACCACGTTCATTGTCTGCTTGTCATGGTCAAGAAGGTAATCTTTCAGATTGATGTTTTTGAAATCCTGTGAGTTATATGTCTTTTCATGAAGCAGGGCAAGTGAAGAAAGAAGTGTCTGCATATGCTCAATTATCAAATCAGGATTATCCCTATATGCCCTTTTTTCAAGGTTTAAGAAACTGTTTAGAACCTGAAGGTTATTCTTTACCCTGTGGTGAATTTCCTTAATCAGAATAAGTCTCTGGTCATTTGATATAATCAGCTGCTCGTAATTGTCCTTTTCTTCTGTGATGTCTGTGAGAAAGCCGATGCTGTGAATGGCATTGCCGTATTCAAAGCATTCAATATATAAATCCACAACCTTTCTGTTGTTCGGATTGCCGTCAATATAATAGCTGAATGTTTCATCAAACTTGTTGATATCGCCTTTAATCAGTTTGTTCAGTCGCTCAACGGTATCTTTTTCAACAATATTATCCAATATGGCTCTGGAATGATAATATCTGCTTGCATCTATTTCTATCAGATTATAGTAGCCTTTGGAGAACTTGAATTGCTTTGCATTTAAAGGCTCAACCAGAAGAGCCAGTTTTTTACTGTTTTTAAAGCCGTTCAAAAGAAAATCAACAGGTTTTGTCAGCTCATCATCAGAATAGTTTGTAATGTCGTTTATCAGGCCCTGGCGAATGATAATTCCGCTTTCATCAAAGTATGAGTATATATTGAGACGAATTGTTTTCAGGATTCCGTTATCTGTCATGATGCGGATGATTTCCTCAAATTGGGCTGTTTCCCTGTTGGTTATGTCAAAAATTTTGTTGACGATGTGTTTGTCTTCGGGTATTACCAGATCAAAGACAATGTTGTAGTAATCGTCGGATTCCTCTTTTGCACGGTTTATGATGTTGAATATTCCCTGTGACCATGTGTATTTTCCGTCGATGTTATAATAGCTTCCTGTCTGTGAAAAGTTCTCTATTATGTCGGATTTGTCCTCATCGAAATCCCTGTATTCCAAATCCACACGGCTGGAGATTCTTGTATCTATATTATTGCTCGTTACGAAAATCCTTCCGTTATCATAAAGCAGTTTTGCCTGGCTTAGCTTGGCCAGTTTGTTTTTGTTATAGTAGACAAACCTTATTTTTTTAACCTGATGGTTGTGATATATCTCAAGAAGTTCATCGTGAAGTATTTCATAAAATCCCGGTGAGAGCTTGCTTAAAAGCCTTCCCTTTACATCATCTGGGGTGCAGTTGTATTTGCCGAGAGTAAAGTCACCTACCTTTTCTATGATAAAATCAATGCCTTCTTCATAAGGGATTAAAGAATGGATTTCAACGGGAATATTGTTCATAAGCACCGGAAGCGGAAGGTCGTCAACCTCAAACTCCCTGCGGGTTCGTCTGTAAAAGTTTTTCTGACTTGCGTTAAAAATACGGATTTCATCTATACCTTCCAAATGTCTATATTCCTTTTCCACTCTCATCATAACACCAATATATATAATAATATATGGCATTGATTTTATTTAAATATGATTAAAAATCAAATAATGTTTTTTGGGTAATCCTTTTAATCTTTAAATCATCATTTTTATAGAACTTTTTGTCTAAATCATCACTGATTTTTGAAGGGTCTTTGAGATTTAAAAGATCTTTTAGACATCTGTATCCCTCATATTTCGGCACAATTATTCTTTCAAAATTAAATGAATCCCAAACCACAAAATAAGCAGATATTATGGTATTTTTACTTAATTTATCCTTTAAAAATAATATATTATCATAAGTTGAACTGTTTATGCCTTCATGTTTTTTCAGGTCATTGATTTTCCAGATAGGGTTTAAATCCATGCAGTAATTAACCAAAACATATTCAAGCATTTTTGTGTACTTTTCTTTTTTGGAGAAATGCTCTGCCATAATCAGGTTATTTAAAATGAATGAGTCATGATTTTTATCTTCAGCGGATTTATTAATATGTAATCTGATAAATTCAACTGGTATCCTTTCCTCTTTTTTCCTGTAATTGTCCATGTAGAATTCATTGAACTCATCAAAATAGTAATGATCGAAAAGATAATCTGTAAAAATGTCCATTCTTCTTTTCTTGTTTTTATAAAAGACTTTGGATTTTGATGACAGGTAATAGCTATTTCCAATCAGATTGTTTTTCAATATCCTTTCCTCTATTCTTTGCCTTTTACCTGATGTTTTAAGACCATGTTTTTTGAGAATCTTTTTTAAGGCTTTGGTATTATAGCTTTTTAATAGCTCTGAAAGCTCATATTTATCAGTCTTATTCATCAGATATTTGTTTTCAACTAGATAATCCAGAAGATAATCTTTTGATAAGGAGTATTCACGAGCAACCCCTTTAATAGCACCGTCAATACTGGCATCTCTTTTATATACAAGATAGATGAAATCAAAAGTATACTGCATCTGTGAAATATGATAATCCTTAGGGACATTTTGAGAATATTTAAGGGATAATCGGGCTGTATTTTCAATCATAATTAATAATTACTATATTGGTAATAATTCTTATAGGTTTTGGAAAATATGCTTGAAAAATTAGCTTAATATAAGTCACAAAAACATTGAATCCCCCCAAAAGAGTCTATGAAAACTTTTTAGATAATCACTATTTAAGCTTTTTGCAAGTGCACACGTGTGCTTAGTCGCACTTCAACAATTTTTTTATGATATTTTCTTCAAAAGATAATCTACATGAAACTTCCATTAAAAAAAGGTGGTGAAAATATGACAAGAAAAAGAAAATATTATAAGCCATTTGATTTGTGCCACAGCATACTTTTTAATGAGTATCCTTTAGAGTATACCCGTGAAATTGGTGTTCCGGGGGAATTTGAAAAAAAGATTAACCGACGTGTTCATTTGAAAAATGGGGCTGGTGGTGAGATGGATTCTGCTTATTTGAACAATCCGGATTATAAAGTACTTTTTGAAAAAGTTGCAACAGATTTGGAGCATCAGTCAGTCCAGATAAACGAGGAAAAATTAAAAAAGATTGGCGATTATGACACGCAGCTGGTTGTTGATGAGCACTTACCAACATTCATAGTGATTGCATCACATCTAAAAAATGATGAATCAAAAAATAAGCTCATCAGATCACCGTCTGATATCACAGAACTCTATTTTCTTGACCTTGGTGAAGATAACATAAGGAAAAGATTAAGTACTCTTAGTGAAATAATTAATAGTAACCAGCATCTGTCCACCGAAAATGCATTGAATCTGGGCATTATAATCCTCTATGCTCCCCGAGATAATGCATATGAAATAACCGAAACCGTAGTTGACCTATATCAAAAAATAGTTAAGGACTTGGATTTGAAAATGGAAACCTGCTTATATAATGTTATTTCAATTATGATAGATGCATATATTGATGATGAAAAAGAATACAGGAGGCTAATTAATATGGTGGAAAAAAACACCTCAGAAAAAACAATAGAAATAACTGCAGCTCATCAAAACACAATTGAAAGCTTGAAATATGCACGAGAAGACCTTGAATACACAAAAACAGACCTTAAAAACACAAAAACAGACCTTAAAAACAGAGAAACCGACCTTAAAAACACAAAAACAGACTTAAAAAATACAAAAACAGACTTAAAAAATACAAAAACAGATCTGAAAAAAACCCAGAAAAAATTATCCGAAGCAAATGGAAAAATCATGAATCTTGAAAAGGAAGTTTCTGAAATTCCAAAACTTAAAGCCGAAATCCAAAGATTAACCGCCCAAATTAATGGAAAATAGAATGCATCAAATTCTATTTTCTAAAACAATCCTATTTAAAGTCATTCCAATTAATGAAAGTGATGCTGATACAATAATTGCAAGAAGCGTTGGTCCTAAAAAGACAGAATCCAATCCTGCAGTTAGCTGATAAACAATAAAACCGACAAACCATGAAAACAGGTTCCAGTACCAGTTACCATTTTCATCACCAATATAATATGATACCAGAAGAACGGCTGCCATTGGAGCAAACACTGAACTTATCAGATATAGAAAATCGATATAGTGATCCATTATTCCTGAAATTGCAATGATTGCACTTAAAATACTTACAACAACTCCAGTGAGTTTAGGATCAAGCTTATTGAATATGGCCTTTGCTGACTCTCCCGCAGAGTTTGTTGCAAGGAAATTGGTTGTCACTGTTGAAAGAACCATTATGATTACTCCCTGAACTCCAAGGCCTGAAATGAGAATTGCCTGTGCTATATCAACTGTTCCGATGCATACGACTTCTATTCCTATGAAATACATCCAGAGGCTTGCAACGCTATATGCTGCTGCAGAAAGGGCAGTTGCCTTGAGGGGGCTTTTCACATCTTTTGTATAGTCAGATATTACCGGAAGCCATGAAATCGGCATTGCAATTGATATTTCAAAGATATTCCAGAACGTCAGCGCTGTAGCATTCAAAGGCAATGCAAAATCTGTTTTCAGTGAAAATAGCTGTACTGTCAATATAATCAATAATATTGTCAGAACTATCATTACTATGCTTGCAATTTTTGAAGAACGCTTAAGCCCAACAAATACCCATAGGGCAACAAGACCAGCTAATATAAAGCATGTAACCGGAAATGAAACTGGCAGGTTAAGGCCCATCAGAGCCTGTGCTCCCTGGGCGTTTAGAACCGCAACCCAGGCTATAAGCTGGAGCACATTCAATGCTGCGAATAATTTTGAACCGTAATTTCCAAATGTTGACTTTATTGACTCCATTGCATTAACCCTGAGTCTTGCACCAATAAGACCAACCAGAAATAGCAGAATTCCACCGATTAGATGTCCAAGGATTAACGGAAGCCATATGGAATCTATTGGTGCTGCTGATGCAATCTGAACACCGGCAAGGATTTCGGAAACAGAAATTGCAACACCAAACCATATGACAATATTTGTAAAAACTCCCGTACGATTTCCCATATAATCCCTAAAATTTTGATTTTTGATAGAAATATGTTATATTACAAAGTATTTAAAGATTTTTAGTACAAAATTGTACAATTAATCCAATATAAAGAAAAATATATAAGTTAAAAATTAAATAATAACAATTGTAATAAACTTACGGATTAGATTTGATGAATGAAAATAAAAAAATATTAACTATTCAGGACATATCCTGCTATGGACAATGCTCAATAACTGTTGCACTACCTATACTCTCTGCTTTTGGAATAGAAACAGCAATTCTTCCTTCAGCAGTCCTTTCAACCCATACATCAGGCTTTACAGATTTCACAGTTAGGGATTTAACCGAAGATTTACCTGAAATACGCAAACACTGGGAAAAAGAGGAAATATACTTTGATGCAATCTATACAGGATTTATTGCGTCCGCAGAACAGATGGACTACATCAAAGACATCATTGACTCAAGACTGAAACCTGACGGACTTGTCTTTGTCGATCCGGCAATGGCAGACCAGGGAGAATTCTACAACGGATTCGACCAGGAATTTGCAGACAAAATGGGTGCGCTGTGTAAATTAGGAGACTACATACTGCCAAACACAACTGAAGCATGCTACATATTGCACAAACCCTGGAAAGAGAATTTCACAAGAGAGGAAATGCTTGAAATGGCAGATGAACTTTCACAATTCACAAAAAGACATGTGATTTTAAAAGGAGATACCAATGAGGAAAACAAAATGGGAATGATTGTCCTTGATAAACAGGACTCCTCAGTTGATATTGTATATAACGATAAGGTTAACTATATATCCCACGGAACAGGTGATGTATTTGCATCATCCTTTGTAGGATCAATCATAAGCGGAAAATCACCTTCACAATCAGCAAAAATTGCTGGAGAGCTAACCAAAAAAGCTATTGAAAAAACCGTTGGTGATAAAACCCATACTTATGGCGTTAAATTCGAACAGGTTATTCCAGAGATATATGGATTGCTTGATTCAATTTAATCATTATTTAAAATTTCCAATTTTTTGAGGTCATATTAACATTTAGAGGTGTTAAACTTGGCCTTTTTTCAACAAAAAGTGCATAACCATCACTTTTCTCATCATATTCGCCAACCAAATCAGAAGCAATCATGACCAAATCATCACTTTTCTGATTTTCCTTTAAAGGATAGCTGAAGATTTCTGCCTTTTCTGTGTCGGTATTGTCAATGACTTTCTTGTCAAGCATTTTAGGAGACAGTTCGGTGATTTTAACTTCTTCAGATTCATAATTTGAAGGTACATTTAAATTAAATAAGTCTACGCCTTCGGGAAATCCTTCATTTTTTATTTTCAAAACCAAATCATGCAGGACCTTTTTTGTCAGAGTGAAATCATAATCCGCATACCATTCACCCTTTTCATCCTGTTTAAAAGCACTTTTCGGATCAATGAACAATGACACTGCAATTGCAGGAATTCCCATGCTGACAGCCTCAAGAGCAGCACATACAGTACCAGATGATGTTATATCACAGCTTATATTAACCCCTTGGTTTATTCCTGCAATAACCAAATCAGGTTTTTCATCCATCACATAATCTGCTCCGACAATTACTGCATCCGCAGGACTTCCGGAAACAGAATATGCTTGGCTTCCATCATCAAGCTCACAGGAAGTTAACTTCAGATGCTTAAATAATGATAAGCGACGACCTACACTGCTGTTGTTTTCATCGGGTGCTACTACAACTACATCAGCAATATCTTCAACGGCCTGTTTGGCGGCCAATATTCCTGGTGCAAATACTCCATCGTCATTTGATATTAAAATATTCATAGGACTTAAACCTCAAAAAGTCTTTCTGATAATATGTATTGAAAAAAATAAATATAAAATTATTCATTGACATCACCATTAAAGATATATGTAAATAAATTAACTTTTTAACTTGAAAAATTTAAATAAATTAATATGAAAAGAAAAGAATTCCGTTTAATATTTGCAATTTTAATCATTCTCATTTTTGCTTTTGCTGTCAGCTATATCATTTTAGGCACATCCAATGACACATCCCTAAATCATGAAATCATTGCTAACGACACAAACGGCACGGTTGAAGTCATAAGAAACATTGGAAATCCTGACGGTGA
The DNA here is from genome assembly GCF_017447225.1 of Methanobrevibacter sp. Lineage (GTDB taxonomy): Archaea > Methanobacteriota > Methanobacteria > Methanobacteriales > Methanobacteriaceae > Methanocatella. Next base: position 22,053 of record NZ_JAFSNZ010000073.1, read on the forward strand.
TAAGATTGCCTATATCGTGGGCGTTCACCCACTTGAAAACGACACTCACAAAACTTTTCTGAATATTATGCCTACTTTAAACAATCTGAATTACTCATATGACATCTATATAATTAATGTAAGCGAAGATTTCTCCAAATATAGTGAATTGCTGCCTGATGACGAACCCGGAAGGCAGACCGGACAGGAACTGGCTTTGAAATATGTATATCCACAGATTGTTAACGGAAGCTATAAACTGGCTGTTGACGTTCATGCCCATGGAGGAGCATACGGCGAGCATGACACATTCGTTTTCAGTCCGGTAGACGGATCTGCCGGTGAAATCTATGGAAGAAATGTCTCCATGAACAGTCAAAACATTTCCTATTACAATCCATATTTCACGACAAGCGGACCTTACCTGACAGTTCCTTTAACTGAAAATGGAGTTCCCGCATTCTATTTTGAGGAAAACAGTTTCTTCCCGCAGGACATTAAGGACTCCCACATGCTTGAACTCATCAGAGGAGTAGACCATCTTAAATTTTAATAGGTGATACTATGAATATACGACTTGAAAATGAAAATGATTATCTTGAAGTTGAAAAGCTTGTAAGAAATTCCTTCTGGAATGTATATCGCCCGGGAGCTTACGAACACTATATTGTACATAATTTAAGAAAAGACCGTTCATTCATGGCCAAATTCGCTTATGTTATTGAAAAAGATGAAAAAATTATAGGCCACATCAATTACTCAAAAGGAAAAATCAGCTATGAAAATGGAGAACTTACCGATGCAGTGGTTTTAGGACCCTTATCAATTGACAGAAACCATCAAAACAAAGGATACGGCACAAAACTAGTTAACTACACATTGAATTTAATTGAAAAAGAGGATATTCCATTTGTTTTTGTTATTGGTGATGAAAACTACTACTCAAGATTCGGCTTTGAAAGCGCATCCAAATACAATCTCTTTTTGAAAGGCTGTGATATCAATGATGAATGTCCCTTTTTTATGATCAGGATATTTGACCCTGATAAAATAACCTATAAAAGAGGTATATTTTCAAATCCTGAAGTTTTTGATGTTAATCAGGAAGATGTGGATGAATTTGATGAACAATTTGAATTCAAAAGAAAAATTGTCCATGAAAATCAATTATGAATAAACTGAAATAATTAATATTATTTCAGCTATTTGCTTTTTCTTATATTTTTTACTTTACAGATTGCCTGTGTCATTGTTCCCATCGGACAGTACACGCACCAGGATCTCGGTTTAAACAGAAGCATTGTCAGAAGTCCCAATATCGTTGATGTAAGCATTACACTATAAAAACCGAATGCGTACTGTGAAATCCATGGATAAATCACATTTCCATGATATGCCCATGCCCAAGGCACGTTGAACACCCACAATAGAGTCACTGCCTGAGACAGGTCTCTTGCTCCTGCAAATACAAGATATGTGTTCCAAAGCATTACAAAAAACATTGCAAAGAAAAATACTAAAAATCCATAACGGAATGCCTTTGAATACATCCATTTAGGAACATCCCTTTTTCTGGACAAGCCTAATCGTCCGCCAAGTAATCCTAAAAGCTGACCCCTGTCACAGTAACGATTACAGAATGCCTTATTTCCCTTAAATATTGCAAAAAGCAAAGGTACGATAAAACAGATCATACCTAACCATGCAAATATTATATTGAAAAATCCCAATGTGAAATAGACTATTGAAAATATCCACAAGTAGTCATACCATTTTTTGAAGCGGACTTTGTTTTCACGTTTGGAGTATTCACCTTCAATGATGGATGTAGGACATTCTACTACACATTTCCCGCATCCTATACACAAATCCGGATTGATTGTTGCATATAACCCGTTTTTAACTTCAATTGCTTCCTTAGGACATACTTTCAAGCAGCATCCGCAGGAAACGCAAAGATCCTCATTTACTACTGACTTTCTTTTAGCCATTTTCTCTCACCCATTTATAATTAATATGTTTGTGATAGATAATATATGGTTCGTTTTCAATAGTGTTATATATAAATGAATTTGAAAAATGTATTATAGGTGAAAAATTTGGAAAAAGAGTTTGATATTCAGGAATATTTGGCCAACGGGGCGGAAAACATCATTAAAAATGCAATATCCGCAACCCTGAAAAATCCTAAGGAAACATTGTTTTTGGCAAAGTTCATGAAACATTCCCGCAAAGCCTCAAAAATAAGAAAGCAATATGGCAAAAATGACATTAATATTCCTGCATTTCTGATTGCAAGCATTACAAGCAGATGCAATCTCCACTGTGCTGGCTGCTATTCAAGGGCAAATGACAACTGCAGCGACGATGCTGCTTACAATCAGCTTTCAGATGACGACTGGGAAGATATTTTCAAGCAGTCAAGGGATTTGGGAATCAACTTCATTGTCCTTGCTGGAGGAGAGCCGTTAATCAGAAAAGATGTTATTTTAAAGGCCTGTGAATATCCTGAAATACTTTTTCCGGTTTTTACTAACGGAACCATGCTTGACGAGTATTATGATTTGATTGATGAAAAGAGAAATATCATCCCGATAGTGTCAATTGAAGGGGATGAAACGCTGACTGATTCAAGAAGAGGTGCCGGAGTCTATAATCAGCTTATTGAATCAATGAATTATATGAACGACAACAATCTTATTTTTGGAGCTTCAATTACAATTACAAATGAAAACATATCCTATGCTCTATCCGATGAATTCATAACAAAGCTATATGATTTGGGCTGTAAAGTGCTTTTTTTCATAGAATATGTTCCAGTTGATATAAATGCTCAGGATTTGGCACTGACTGATAATCAAAGGGATTATCTGCTTGATGAGATTATTGATTTGCGCAAAAGATACGAGGAAATGCTTTTCATGTCATTTCCAGGAGATGAAAAGGAAAGCGGAGGATGCCTTGCGGCAGGACGTGGATTTTTCCACATCAATTCACATGGAGGCGCAGAGCCGTGTCCTGCATCACCATATTCAGACATCAACGTGAAAGAAACCTCCGTTCTTGAAGCACTGGAATCTGATTTGTTCAGAACTCTTAGAAGCAGTGAACTTCTGATGAGCCATCATGAAGGCGGATGTGTACTGTTTGAGCATGAAAAGGAAGTACAAAAATTATTAAATAAGGAATGATTAATATGAAATACACTAAGCTTGGAAACTCAGATTTGAAAGTCAGCAAAATATGTATGGGCTGTATGGGATTCGGCGATCCGACAAACGGTATGCATACATGGACATTGCCGGAAAGAGAATCAATAGAAATCATTACCAACGGACTTGATAACGGAATCAACTTTTTTGATACTGCGATCGGATATCAGAACGGCACATCAGAGCAGTATCTGGGTAAGGCCATTCGTGAAAACGCATCACGTCAAGATGTTGTTGTTGCAACGAAATTCCTTCCACGTTCAGAAGATGATATGAAAAACAACATTTCGGGCCAGAAGCATATTCATAACATGGTTGAAAAAAGCCTTTCCAATTTGGGCCTTGACTATATCGACCTTTATATTTATCATATGTGGGACTATAACACTCCATTATACGATATTCTTGAAGGCCTTAATGAAATAGTTGAGCAGGGCAAGGTCAGATATATCGGTATTTCAAACTGCTTTGCATGGCAGCTTGCAAAGGCCAATGCTTTAGCTGAAATGAATGGATTTGCAAAATTCATATCCATTCAGGGTCACTACAACCTTATTTTCAGAGAAGAGGAGCGTGAAATGATTCCCCTTTGTCAGACCGACAATATTGCAACCACCCCATACAGTTCACTTGCTTCAGGAAGACTGTCAAGACTGCCTGGTGAGGAATCCAAAAGGATGAAAGAGGATTATTATGCAAAACTGAAATATCACTCAACTGAAGCACAGGATCTGGAAATTATTAAAAGAGTAAATGAGCTTGCTTTAAATTATGATGTTTCAATGACGGAAGTTTCTCTTTCATGGCTCAACACAAAAGTCACTTCCCCAATCGTTGGCGCTACAAAGCCCCATCACGTCAGCGGTGCCGTTTCATCAGTTGATTTGAATCTGTCTTTAAAAGATATCGAGTATCTGGAAGAGCCTTATGTTGCGCATGATCTGGTTGGAGTCATGGCCGACAACAAGGTTTCAGCTACAGACAGTGAAAAGGTATGGGCCAAACACACCAAAGATAAAATCTAATTTTTTTTATTTTATTAAAAAATTTAGGCATACCTAAATATTTATATATTTTAAAGACAAATATAATATCAAAGATTAATTCAATTACAACGGGAGGTGTAATAATGATTATAGGTATTGAAAATCTTAAAGAAAAGCAAAAAGAAAAAGACGAAGAGTCAGATTAATATCATTTTAATCTAATCTATTTTTAATTAAATTAACCATACTTATTTTATTTACATTATTTTATTAGCCAATATGCATCAACTTATTCAGAAAATAAAAAAAAGTTAGAAGATAAATTGATTATCTTCTAAAGCGAGTAATACTGAGAAGATAATTATCTTTTAAATCTTTAATTGAAGTTGATCCTAAAGCAATCAGTATTATAGTAAATTGTTAAATTAATTTATTTTAATTTAATTAAATTATTTGGAATAAATTATTTATACTAGTTTTAACCATAAATAATAATCATGAGTCTAGAAAATTTAAAATCAAGGAATGACCTTTCAGTTGATGAAATA
>NZ_JAFSNZ010000074.1 GCF_017447225.1 Methanobrevibacter sp.
ATTACTGGAATAAGAGGTGATTGAACATAATATAAGAAAAATACGATATATTTTACTTATTTAGAATTTATGAAGACCAATTTGATCTATAAATAAAAATTAAAACCATCACCATCTAAAAATTAATTATGGGACACTCCCATTATTCAATTGAACATTGCGCAATGGTTTTTGGTAAATAGTTTAAAAATGACTAAAATTAATTTATAAATGCTTAAAAATTAATCCCCTATATATTTAACTTTAGCTAATATTGTTGCTTCTGCATTATCCTTTAAAATTGTTCTCTGTGCTTTGTGTCTTCCTGTTTTTGGTATTACTTTTGGAGGTTTGATTTGTCTTGCCTCACATAAAATTTTGTATCCTTTAATCTTATCTCCAGTTTCATGATATGTTGTCATGCTATTTATACCTCTCCAAATATTCCTTCTTTAATTAATTCAACTAAAATATCATTTACTTCAAAAGCATCTAATAATAAATCATCCGCTATATCGACTGCATCCACCTCAGGATTTTTTTTAACATATTCTATAATTTCTTGTTTCATTTGCATGTACGGTATTTCTCTTAAAATAACTACTTCATCATAAGTTTTCAATTTTTCTCTAATAGCTTCTCTTACAAAATCAGCACTATTTAGAAATAAGCCATCAGCGACTAATTCATTAATCCGATTATACTCCTGTTCAGCCAATTTTGTACTAACACTTTTACTAATTGGTTGTTGAATATTTACTTCAGGTAACATGATTAAAGGATTTATATATGTACATATATAAAACTTTTTATAAAAATAAAATATCCTTAATTTTAGATGAATTTAAAAAATTAACTTATGAACTAACTATTTAAATATTTTTAAAAATATACATTTTATATAAGGAGAATCTTATTATGAAAGTCTTAGTTGTTGGAACAGGTGCTCGTGAACATGCCATTGCTGATGCTTTAAAGAATGATGTTGAGTTATACTGTTATATGAGTAAAGTAAACCCTGGAATGAGTAAAATTGCAGAGTTTAAACAAGGCGATGAAGGAGAAGTTGAAAAAGTAGCCGAATTCGCTAAAGAAAATGACATTGAAATCGCATTTATCGGTCCTGAAGCTCCCCTTGAAAAGGGAATCGTTGATGAACTTGAAAAGAACGGAATAAAATGTGTAGGACCATGCCAAAGTGCCGCAAGAATAGAAACCGATAAATCATTCATGAGAAAACTCTTTGAAGATTATGAGATTGACGGGTCATTAATATACAGAGTTTTCGATAATTATGAAGATTTAAGCGAATTTTTAGATGACTTTGACCGTGACGTTGTAGTCAAACCTGTAGGATTGACAGGTGGAAAAGGAGTTAAAATTGTTGGAGACCATCTAAAAGACAATAATGAAGCAAAAGAATACTCAAAAGAAGTAATTGATAATGCAATGGGTGGATTTGCACAGGTTATTATTGAAGAAAGAGTAATCGGTGAAGAGTTTACCATTCAGGCATTCTGTGACGGCGAACACTTGGCTCCAATGCCTGCAGCTCAAGACCATCCGCATGCATTTGAAGGAGATCAGGGCGCAATCACCGGAGGAATGGGTTCATACTCCGATGCTGATGGACTTTTACCATTCTTAACACAGGAAGACTATGACAAAGCCGTTAAAATCATGGAAGATACCATCAAAGCAATAGCTGAAGAAGCAAAACCGTACAAAGGCATTCTTTACGGCCAGTTCATGCTGACTGCAGACGGACCTCGCTTAATTGAGTATAATGCAAGATTTGGTGATCCTGAAGCAATGAATGTGTTGCCATTACTTAAAACTCCATTAATTGATGTTTGTAAGGCAATCGTTGACGGAACTTTAGGAGAAGTTGAATTTGAACCGAAAGCAAGTGTATGCAAATACATTGTACCTGACGGATATCCTGAAACAGAATATGCAGGAGAACTGATTGAAGTGGATGAGAAATCCATTGAAGATATGGGTGCAAAAGTATTCTACGCAGCAGTTGGACTTGAAGATGACGGAATTCACCTGTCAGGTTCCAGAGCTTTAGGTATCGTTGCAAGCGGCGAAAGCATTTCCGAAGCAGAAAAAATAGCTGAAAAGGCATGTGACTATGTAAAAGGAAATGTATACCACAGACGCGATGTCGGTACCGAAGAGCTTGTTGAAAAACGTGTTGCACACATGAAAGAAATTTTAAACTAAATTTCTTTTACCTTATTTTTTTATTGAAAATCACCGAAGAAATAACTGTCACTTTAATTGAATTAATGATTAATTATTTTATAGTTTTAATTATTAACTATTAAAATTTTAAATGATATAGTTAATTTAATAAAACCAGTATTTAAAATTAGAACTTATAAAATATGTTATCTATATGAAAAAATAAAAAGTAAGGGAAAATCAAATTTCCCATTTTAATGTTAATTTTTTCTTCTTAATGTTCCGGCAGCTAAAGCAATTAATGCAAGTAAAACCATGATTAATGGATTACCTGTTGCAGGAGTTACATCAACTGATTTTGGAGTTGAAACAGGAGGTTCAACATCAGGAACTACTTCTTCAACAATTACGCTGTCAAAGTCATAGTTATTATTCATGTTAGGGTCATATGTATCGCTGACAACATTAACCTCATTGATGAGTGTACCGGTAGCATTTGCTATTGTTTTAATAATTAAAACCGCACTTTCGCCATTAGCCAAATCTCCGATAGTCCATACACCAGTATTGAAGTCAAATGAACCTTTTGTCATAGCATATGAAACCAATATTAATGTGTTAGGTAAAACATCAACAGCTCTTGTGTTAATTGCTGAATCCGGACCTAAATTAGTAACATTAATTGCCCAGGTTACATATTCTCCTTCAATAGCAACAACAACTTTTTCAACAGACAAATCAGCTACAGGATTTACATGAGTTGTATTGTTGGCATTGTTGTTATCAGGATTAGGATCATAAGTACTGCTGTTTACATTAGCAACATTAAGAATGCTTGAGTTAGAAATTGCCACTAAAGTAGATAATTCTAACTGTACGCTTTCACCATTTTTCAAATCACCGATATACCAGATACATTCTGTTGAATTAAATCTGCCTTTAGTAGCTTTGGATGACTGATAAACTAAACCTTTTTCTAAATTATCAAATACATAAACGTCTTCAGCAGTTCCCGGTCCGTTATTTGTTACAACAATAGTCCAGGTAATCACATCACCGAAATTAGGATTTGAATTTGAAACTTTTTTAATGATGCTTAAATCTGCAATTGAATTGACTTCAACGCTATCGTTAGCAGAGTTATTAGCAGACATTATTACATTAGTAAAGTTTCCGGCAGCAGTAGTATTGAATACTACATAGAATGTTGAATACTCTCCAGGCATTAGGGTAGCATTCAATTTCCATGTTAAAGCTTCATTTATCCACATTCCATCTTCATCAATGAAATGATCATAAATTAGTCCATCATAAGATGTTTCTTCCACTGTCAAATCGTTGATATCGATTAATCCTGTATTATGTACTATAATTTCAAATATTACCTGTTGGCCGACGTAAACTGTTTTGTTTAAAGCGATTTTTTCAATTTCACTTAATGGCTCAAAGACTTTCACAGTATCATTTGAGGTTTTGTTGCCGGAGACGATCACATTGGTAAATTCGCCGGCGCAGGTTGTGTTGAAAACAACAAAGAATCCTGCATATTCACCAGGGGATAATGCAGTGGTATAAGTCCATGTTAAATTATCATAATCCCATGCGCCAATATAATCAGTAAAGTAATCATAGATTAATCCGTCGAATGACAATTCTTTTATGACAATATTATCTAATGCAACTTCACCGTCATTGTGCACAACAATTTCAAATACTGCATTGTCGCCGATGCGCAAGTTTTTATTTAATGCAATTTTTTCAATGACATAGCTTGGTTTTAAAACTAAAACTGTGTCATTTGAGGTTTTTTCTTCTGCAGATACCATGTTTGTGAAATTACCTGTTCGGGTAGTGTTGAAGTAAACTGTGAATCCTGCATATTCGCCAGGATATAATCCAGTTACATTCCATGACAAATCAGCATTTTTAGCGAATAAGCCAGTATAGTCAACAAAACTATCATAAATTAATCCTTCATCAAAGATTTCACTAATTGTAACATTCAGGGCAACATTTCCGGTATTGTGAATTACAATTTGGAATATCGCCTGTTCGCCTAAAATGATTACTGGATTGATAGTGGTCTTAATCAAATCAAATGATCTTACCTCAGTATCATTGTAAACCGGTTCGTCCTCGCTTTTATTGAACACTTGTGTTGTATTATTTGAATATACTACATCACTTTCGTTTGAACCTGCGAATACATAATTAGTAAAGTTACCTACTTTTGTAGTATTGAAATAGACTAATAAAGCAGAATATTCGCCAACTTTCAAAGCATGATTTAAAACCCATTTATTGTTTGAATATGTCCAATCTCCATTGTTAATGAAATGATCATAAACTAATCCTTCATATGAATCTTCAACAACATAGACATCATTCAAATCAATGCTGCCAACATTGTGAACAATGATTTCAAAGATTACCTGTTCACCAACAACGCGATAAGGTGTTAAAGTTATTTTTTCAACTTCCAATTGTCCTTTGATTACTGAAACGGTTGTGTTGTTTTCAATTTTTCCAGTTTCGTTGGAACTTGCAACAACAGTATTTGTGAAGTTTCCTTCAGAAGTTGTCGTAAATGTAACATAGAATGCTGCATATTCATTTGGTGTTAAAACACCGTTTAATGTCCAAAGGCCCTTTTCATAAATCCACAATCCATTGCCCTTATAATCTTTATAGATTAATTCAGCTGGCGCAATATCCTCAACAACAACATTTGTCAAATCAACTTTTCCAGTGTTGTGAACAATAATTTCAAATGTAATTTCATCTCCTGCAACAACAATCGGATTAAGCGCAATTTTTACAACATCCAAACCAGGATTTAGGACTTCTACAGTGTCATTTGAGGTTTTATTTTCAGTTTTATCAGATGATACCACTACAACATTAGTCCAATTACCTAAACTGGTAGCATTAAACTCAATGAATAAAGTAGCATAACTGCCTTTAGTTAAAACACCATTATAACTCCAGGAATAATCATCCAAATAAGTCCAATGAGAAGTATTGTGATAACCAACATATGTCAAGCCTTCAGGAACAATTTCACTAACTTTAACATCAGTCAAATCAGTCTCCCCAGTATTGTGAACTGTAATTTCAAATGTAATGATTCCATTTAAAGTAATTATTTTAGTTAAAGCGAGTTTTTCAACGCTTAACTCCGGTTTAAGAACTTCAACAGTGTCATTTGAGGTCTTATTTTCACAATCATCAGAGCCTGCAACTACTACATTAGTAAAGTTACCTGATTTAGTAGTGTTGAAAGTAACAGTGAAATTTACAGATTCTCCGGAAGCTAAAATACCATTATAAATGAATTTATTATTATTTTTAATCCAATTAACACCATTAAAACTATCATAAATCAGCTCATCAAAGGATTTTTCCTCAACAAACACACCATCTAAATCACAGTCACCAACATTAGTCACGACAATCTCAAAGACCGCCTGATCACCCGCATGAACAACAGGAGTCAAAGTAGTTTTTGTTACATTCAAACCAGGAGTGCGAGGATTCGTTGTGTTATTAGCAATATTATTTTCTTCATTTGGATCTTTAGTGCTGCTGTTAACAACAGCCACGTTTAAAACTGTGACATTGCTTATATTAACCAAAGTTTTAATTTTTAAAACGGCAGTTTCATTATAAGCTAAGTCTCCTATAGTCCAGATACCAGAAGTTGCATTATATTTGCCGTTAGAGTCATCTGAAATGTAAACAAGACCGTTAGGTAATTTGTCTGTGACATATGCATCTTTAGCTTTTCCAGGACCGTTATTTGTCACGATTACAGTCCATATAATTTCATCTCCATAGATAGGAGTTTTATTTGAAACTAATTTAACTGCGGATAAATCAGCGCCAACAACATATGTAGTATTATTTGCTGATTTATTTTCACAATGATCACTGTTAACTACTACAACATTTGTGAAATTACCTATTTCAGTTGTATTGAATACAACAAAGAAATCTGCATATTTTTTAGACTCCAAAGTTGAATTATAAGTCCAACTTAAGTCATTGTTCTTAATCCATTTACCAGTATAGTCAAACCATGAATCATAGATTAAACCCTCAAATTCTTTTTCATAAACTGTAATATTTGTTAAATCAACATTTCCATAATTGTCTATGATTATTTCAAAGATTACCTGTTCTCCTGCAACGACTGTGTGATTGAGAGTAATCTTTTCAACACTGAACTCAGGTTTTACGACATCAACAGTATCATTAGCTGTTTTATTTGGAACCAGGTCATTAGTTACATTGACTACATTAATGAAATGTCCTGTTTTAGTTGTATTGAAAGATACGAAAAATCCTGTATATACTCCCGGGCTTAAATATGAATTAAATGTCCAGCTTAAATCATCATTTTTACTCCATAAACCGGTATCATCAAACCAGCCTGCATATATGAGACCTTCAAAGTCTGTTTCATAAACCGTTAAGTTGGTTAAGGTTACTTCACCTGTATTTCTAATGATTATTTCGAAATAAGCTATTTCTCCCAAATGAATAATCTTATTGACTGTTAGTTTTTCTACAGAGAAATCAGGTTTTAAAACTTTAACGGAATCATTAGCTGTTTTATTTGGAACTTCATCAGAACTTACAACAACCACATTAGTGAAATTACCAACATCAGTAGTATTAAACACTACAAAGAAACCAACAAATTCACCAGGAGCCAAACTAGAACCTAAAGACCAAGTCAAA
>NZ_JAFSNZ010000006.1 GCF_017447225.1 Methanobrevibacter sp.
AAAGTACTTAATAATTATATTAAGCCCATAATAAAAAAATTAAATCCAAAACACAATACTGAATGGGAAGTCCAAAAAATTAGTTAAAAATAGAATAAATTATATTTAAATAAATAAAATTAAATATGCAATTTACTATAAATGATTTTGCCAATGATTCTTCAAATGATTTAACAGTTGAGGAGTTAGCAAAAAGATATGGATATTCTGTCGATGAAATATTGAATGCAAAAATTGATTAAACATTAAAATCTTGTAAAATTATTTAATTTATAAAGACTAATATTTTAATTGATGAAGGAAGTACAAAAAACATTCAAATCAATTGTGGAAAATCCAAGACATGTTTTTAAACTAACAGTACAGGGTATTCTAGTTGGTATTTTCTCCGGTTTGATGGTATGTTTGTACAGATTTCTTTTAAATGGCTCTGAAGATATTTTAAGAAGCTATTTAAGTATTATTAATGGCAATATACTTTATATTATCTTATTTTTTGTATTCTTAATAATTCTGGCATTGCTGACTGCTTACCTGATGAAATGGGAAAGTGATGCTCGTGGAAGCGGTATTCCTCAGGTAAATGCAGAGCTTAAGGGATTTATGGACGTCAACTGGTATAAGACACTCTTTGCCAAAATCGTTGGAGGTGTCTTCACGGCTTTGGGAGGTCTGTCCCTTGGTCCTGAAGGTCCTTCCGTTCAAATAGGTGCTATGGCCGGTAAGGGTGTCTCCAAAATATTCAATGAATCCAAAACCGATGAGCTGAGACTGATTCTAGTCGGTTCTGCAGTGGGTATTACTGCAGCATTCAATGCTCCGCTGGCCGGTGTTATCTTTATTCTGGAGGAGATCAATCATGGATTTGACAAGACGTTGGTGTTCGTTGCACTGGTGTCAGCTATTGTATCTGATTTTATATCAAAGCTGATTTTCGGCCAGTCTACAGTGCTTTCTTTTCCTATAGCAAACATTCCATTGTCTTCCTACTGGCTTCTGGTTTTGCTTGGTGTTGTTTTGGGTCTGCTCGGATATCTTTATAATGTCGGAATGATTAAGGCAGAGGATTTATGGGCTAAAATTCCTGATTTGAGCCTGGAAGTTAAATTCATTATAGTCTTTGTGGTTTCAGGTGTAATAGCTCTGGTAATGCCTGAAATCAGTGACGGCGGACATTATATGATGGGAATGCTTGATGTTGCAATGCCTTCACTCGCTTTGCTTCTGGTTTATTTTGTTGCCAAGTCACTCTTTTCAATATTTTCATTTTCATCCGGAGCTCCTGGAGGAATATTTCTGCCTATTCTGGTATTGGGTGCTTATATCGGAGCGATTTTCGCATCAGTTTTCATTCCGATTTGCGGCCTTGAAAGCATTTTGATATATAAGTTCATTATTATTTCAATGGCCGGATTTTTCACAGCAACTGTTAGATCACCGATTACGGGAATTGTTCTTTTGTCTGAGATGTGCGGTTCAACGGATGCTCTTGTGGCCATGCTTATCGTTTGTCTGATAGCTTATATTGTCCCTACTCTTCTTGGAAATGAACCTATTTATGAGGCTCTTCTTGAGCGTTTATTGGACAGGCGTCAGGAAAAATTCACTCCTGTGCCTTCACGCCATGTATTTTCGGAGTATGTCGTTCCTCTGGAATGCAAATACATAGGTGTTGAGATTAAAAACATTCCTTTCCCAAAAAACTCAATTGTTGTTTCAATTATAAGAAACGGCAGTTATGTCATTGCAAAGGAGGACTTTAAGATTAATTATGGTGATCAGATCCATATTTTAACTGATGTCAATGATTTCCCTTATGCAAATCGTGAAATCGAAGAGATTATTAACGGCAAATCTACATGAGTGAGATAATATTTTGAAAAGTCCAGTTTAAAATTAATTTAATAGGTTCTGTCATTAATCAAATCACTAGATTTCTTATCAAATATCAAAATAATTATAGGTAAATGTGATAATATGAATCCAATTTTTGAAAGGCAAAGCGTCAGAAAATTTCTGGATAAAGAGGTAAGTGAAACTCAGATTGAAAATCTCCTGAAAGCCGGAATGCAGGCACCGTCCGCATGCAACCAGCAGGCATGGGAGTTCATTGTAATCAATGACAAAAAGGATATGATTGAAATCTCTGAAATGCACAGATTCGCCAAGCCAGCCGGCGAAGCATCAAAACTTATTGTCGTTCTGGGCAATCTTAAAGAGGCCAGACTGGAATATATGATTGAACAGGATTTGGGAGCGTGCTGCGAAAACATACTGCTTCAGGCAACCTATGAAGGTTTGGGTGCTGTATGGCTGGGTTTTCATCCGATAGAGGACAGATGCCTGAAAATCAGAAAGTATTTGAATATTCCTGATTACTGCATTCCTTTTGCCGTAATTTGTGTCGGCTATCCTGCAATTGATAGTGATGTAAAATTAAGGTATGATGATGTAAAAGTTCATTATGGCCGGTATTAGAGATGTTTCAATATTTCAAATCCGTTTTGGGTGCATTTATACAAGCGTCCTTTTCTGACTTCCTCATTTACGCAGATTACAAGGTCCTGCTTTTTCAAATCGGCCAGCGCCGCAGACACCTGGCTGGTTCTGATGCCGATGTCTCTTGCGATTTCTGAAGGCATTTTCATATCATCGCCAATGCTTTTCAGGGTGTTTGTTCTGTATGGTGAAATCTTAATATATCCCAGTTTGCGATATAGCTCTTTTTCTTCCATGATATTAATTTTTGTTATTTGATTAAAAATTTTTATATAAGCTTTTATCGAGATTTGAATAGGCTTAGATTTTTTTGAATATAACTTAATAACATATTCTTTACTTTTGGCCTGTTTTCATATAGTGTTTTTTGCACGCAATGGTCTTGATAGAAAATTGATTTAGGCAAATATAAATAATAATAAAACTAAAATTCTAATTAATAACTTACTTATTTGTAAGTTTACTATATTATTCGAGGTTAAATGATGGTAAGTGTAAACTTAGAAGCTAAAAAAACCGTAGATGTAATGATTGAAAAAGCAGATGCATTAAACATCGCAGTATCAACTTTAGAAAATGGTGCTACTGTTTTAGATTGTGGTGTGAATGTAGACGGAAGTTTTAAAGCAGGTGAACTTTATACTAAAGTTTGTCTAGGTGGACTAGCAGATGTCGGAATTTCAATTCCTGGAGACTTGTCCGAAAAATTCGCTCTTCCTTCTGTAAAAATCAAAACAGACTCCCCTTCCATTTCAACTTTAGGTTCCCAAAAAGCAGGATGGTCTGTCAGTGTAGGAGATTTCTTCGCATTAGGTTCAGGTCCTGCCCGTGCAATCGCATTGAAACCTGCTGAAACCTATGAAGAAATCGGTTATGAAGACAAAGATGCTGATTTGGCTATCTTGACTTTGGAAGCTGACGTATTGCCTGGCGAAGATGTTGCACAATATATTGCAGACGAATGTGATGTTGACGTTAAAAACGTATACCTGCTTGTAGCTCCTACATCCTCCCTTGTCGGTTCCATCCAGATTTCCGGAAGAGTTGTCGAAAACGGTACCTACAAAATGCTGGAAGCAATCAAATTTGACGTAACCAAAGTAAAACACGCAGCAGGTATTGCTCCTATCGCACCGGTTGATCCTGACGGATTAAAAGCAATGGGTAAAACCAACGACGCAGTACTCTTCGGCGGAAGAACCTACTACTATGTTGAATCCGATGAAAACGATGATATTGCTGATGTGGCTGCAAAATTACCATCATCCGCAGCTGACGGATATGGAAAACCATTCTTCGATGTATTCAAAGAAGCTGAATTCGACTTCTACAAAATCGATAAAGGAATGTTTGCTCCAGCAGAAGTTGTTATCAACGATTTAACAACCGGTAAAATCTATAAAGAAGGATTTGTAAACGCAGACTTACTCAAAAAATCTTTCGGCGTAGATGAATAGATTTGATCAGCTATCTTTCGATAGCTCTTTTTTTTAATTTTTAACAAGCTTTTTTTTAAGAGGATTCACCATAATTCTCTAATTTAATACTTTTCATGTTTTTTACTAATTTCTAGTTATTTATGTGTTTATTTGATGTTTGGGTGACTTGTGTTGGTTATTTTTATTTTTAAGTATTATTCAGGTTTTAA
>NZ_JAFSNZ010000075.1 GCF_017447225.1 Methanobrevibacter sp.
GAAGGAAACATTTCCACAAGGACTGATAAAAGAATAGTTGATGTAATTAACAAGGTAGAGGACTCAATGGACAAGTACCGTAATTTATTCGACAGCAATAAGGGAAATATCCTGTCAAGCATTAAACTGGGCCATGCAAATGTTCTGGATTTAAGCCAGACTGACGAATATGTTGCTGAAGTGCTTGTAAGTCATATCATGAGAAATTCACTTCAAAGAAGGAAAAATGCTGTTCACGGTCATTCTAAAGATACATTGAACCATCCAGTATTTTATGTTATAGAGGAAGCTCATATTCTGGCTCCGAATAAGCGCGATTCACAGTCCAAGCACTGGATTCAGAGGGTTGCAAGGGAAGGCCGTAAATTTGGTCTGGGTTTATGTCTTGTAAGCCAGTCCCCTAAAACAGTCGACCATGATGCACTCTCTCAGATGAACAACATGATAATCTTGCGTCTGGTTGAGCCTGAAGACCAAAGACATGTTCAGTCAGCTTCAGAATCATTATCTAAAGATTTAATCGATCAGCTGCCGTCTTTAAATGTCGGTGAAGCTATTGTTTTAGGTTTAATGACCAGAGTTCCTACATTAGTCAAGATTGACGAGTTCAAAGGTCGCCGCACAGGTGGGGATTTGGACATCATTGGTGAATTGGCAAACTTTGATAAAAAGCAAGATGATGAACTTGAACGTCAGAAACAGGAAATGGATGATTTAGGTTGTTATGATTATTAGTTGAGGTCAATATTGCTCTTAGAGTAGCATAAACCTTAAATAATTAATGAATTAAATTACTACATAATTAAATACTTTGATAGTGTTTAAATTGGTTATATACAAAATTTATAAAAAGGTAATATAATGAAATTTGCACATTTAGCAGACACTCATTTAGGTTATCGTCAATTTGGATTATTTGAACGAGAAAAAGACTTTTATGAAGTGTTTGAAAAGATTATTGATAAAATAATAGAAGAGAAAGTCGATTTTGTAATACATAGTGGAGATTTGTTTGACAATGCAAGACCATCTCCAATGGCTCTTTTGACATTCCAGAAAGGATTGTTGAAACTCAAAAATGCCAATATTCCTATTTATGCCATTGCAGGAAACCATGACTTTGCAATGCGTAAAGGATCCATTCCTCCACAGGTATTGTTTAAGAAGTTTGGTTTAAAGGTAATCAGTCCAATCAACACTAATTACACATATGAGGATGTTTTTATAGCTGGTTTTCCATTCCATTCCTCTTCACAGGACAGGGTTTTAAAATCCAAATTGGCAGAGCTTTCCAAAAAGGCGGCAAACTATGACAAATCCATCCTGGTACTGCATCAGGGTATTGACAAATACTTCAATTTGCAGTACGAACTGGAAATAGGCGAAGTTCCGGATAACTTCACATATTATGCGATGGGACATCTTCACAATTACATCAACGATGATTTCGGTAAGGGTAAACTTGTCTATCCAGGATCAAGTGAAATCTGGAAAACGACTGAACTTGAAGACTACAGGAAAAACGGAAAAGGCTTTGTTATTGTAGATATGGATTCTTCAAAACCTTCCGTTGAGAGAATCAAAATTGACCTTCCACGGGAATTCATTGACAAGACAATTGATTTTGAGAATTTGGCCGATGAAATAGAATCAATCAAAGACACGATAAAGGATTTCGATAAGAAGCCTATCATCAACTTAACGATAAACAATGTAACTTCAACCAATGCTGCTTATGAGCTGATTAATGAGGAGCTCGATGATTTGACACTGATGGTAAGGCCTAAGTTCAACACTCCCGGCGAAGAAAACATTGACCTGATTATCGATAAGGAAAATGCTCTGGGTCCTATTGAAGTGCTTGCTTCCAGATTGGACAGCTATGATGATGAGGACATTACAAAATTCGCCACAGATTTATACGGATTGCTTTCTAAAGACAAAAATGAAGAAGCTAAAGAACTGATTGATGAGTTTTATAAACAGAAATTCCCTATTGATGAAGAAGAGGAGGATTAAAAATGATTTTTAAACGATTAAGATTAAGGAATTTTAAATCATATGGAACAGAAATTATCAATTTCCATAAAGGAATCACTGTCATTGTTGGAGAAAATGGTGCAGGTAAATCCTCTATCTTTGAAGCAATAAGCTTCGCTTTATTCAAACAGCACACCGCAGGAAAACTAAGTGATTTGGTTCGCAATAACACTGATTCAATGAGTGTTGAGCTTGATTTCGTATCCAGAGGAAAGGAATTTAGGATAATGAGGGATAAATCCAAATCAAAATCAACTTCAAGGCTTTTAACCAAAACCTCCAGTGACGGAGAGTTCATGTCACTCTGCTCAGGAGATAAGGAAGTGTCAGCATATATTCAGGAAATATTGGATATGGATGCAAATCTCTTTTTAAATGCGATTTACGTAAGACAGGGCGAAATAGCAGATCTTGTTGACAAAACACCTGCAGACAAGAAAAAACTGATTGGTAAATTATTAGGTCTTGATTCACTTGAAACCGCATGGAAAAATTTATCTCCATTAATTAGCGAATACGAAAATAAACTTTCCGAAATCAAAGGAAAACTGTACTCAAAAGATGCGCTTAAGGAGGAATACGATGCGAAAACCTCCGAGTTAAACGAATTGAAAGACAGGGGCCATGAACTGGAATCCCAAATTGAAGAGGTTAAACAGCTGATAGCTGAAATTTCCGAAAGCAAACGTAATATGGAACGTGAAAAGGAAATTTATGAAACCCAAATGAATAACCTCACCAATGAGCAGTCAACATTGGAAAGGCTTGAAAAGGACAAGCATCGTCTTCAGGAAAACCTGGATGAAATCCGCCAAGCAGAAGAGGAAATCAACCGTCTGGAAAAATATGTCTCAAAACTTGATGTTTATCTGGACTTTGAAAAATCTGTTGTTAGCATCCAGTCTCTTAAGGAATCTGAAATCGAGCTTGAAGATAAAATAGATTCAATAAAAGAGCAAAAACAATCAATTCATGCTAAAAAACAAGGATATAATGATTATTTAGCATCTGATGAGAAAATAACCAAATTGACTAATCAGAAAGTTGACTTGGAAAAGAAATTGGCTGCATTAACTCAGCTTGAAAATGATAAAAAAGATTTGTTGAAGGTCATTGAATCAGACAGAAACGATATTGAGAAATTCTTCTCTCTTTCAAAAGAAAAACTATTGGATTTCGGTATTTCTCAGGATGATTTGGTTGATGTGGATGATTTAAAGAAATTAGGTGAAATCACCAAAGAATTTTTAGAGGAGATTTCAACAAAAATCGAAGATTTAACCTCAAGCATCAATTCCAAAAATGAGGATATCGTTGCATTCAAACAGGCTATCGCTTCTTGTGAAAAACCTTTGGAGGAACTGGCTGATGTGGACAACAAATGTCCGGTCTGTCAATCCGACATTGATGATGCTAAAAAAGAAGAATTGATTACAGGTTACAAAACAGAAATCGAAGAAAACACTAAAGCAATTAAAGAAAATGAGGAGACAATTCGTTTATTCACTAAAAACAAAGAAAGTTTCCAGGAAAAAGAAACTAAAGTTAAAAAACTATCCGAAGAAATTCTTGAATACAAATATAAATTCTCTAACCTGGAAAAAGACTTGCAACGCTTAAAGGAAATAGATGAAGGTCTTGACTCTAAAGAGCATACCAGCAATCAACTGGGAGAAATCATTATAGAAATAGCTAATGAAAACAAAAACAAGGAACAATATAAACAGGACCATGATGATTATAATCAGGCTAAAGGAGCTTTGGATGTTTTAGGCAGTCAGACAGAATCCGAATACAAATTAAAGCAAATTAAAAATGAAATTGATGTTCATGTTAAAAATATCAAATTGGCTATGGAAAATGATCCTCATTTAACCGGTGACATGGATAATCTGGAACTTAAACAGCGCATTGATGATTTGAAAGAGAAAAATGAACAGTACAACCAGCTAAAAGGTTTTGTTCAAAATAAAAATTCTATTTCAGCCCAATTTGATTCAGTCAAAGAAGACATTGGCGTTTCCAACAATCAGCTGGAAATCATTCAAAATAAGATTAATGCGTCAACTTACGATAAGGAAAAATATGAACAGATTATCTATCGTGATGAGATGTACGGAAGAAGGCAGGAATCTTTCAGCAATGAACTTTCTGAAATTAAAGGAAGAGCCAGAGAGCTAATTAATGTTCACAAGTCTTTAGCTGAAAAAATCAAGAACAATGACAGATTCCAAAACGAATATGACAATATTTCCAAATATCTTGTATTGTTAAAGAATATCCGTGAATTATACAGTAAGAACGGTATTCAGAAAGAATTGAGAAACAATTCAAGGCCAATCATACAGAAAAACACCAAAAAGTTCTTTGATGACTTTAATTTCAATTATTCCGATTTGATATTGGATGAGGATTATAATGTTGTCGTAAGAGGTCCTGAAGGTGAATCTTCAATGTCAATGGTTAGTGGCGGTGAAAAGATAGCTATTGCCTTAGCTTTAAGGTTAGGTATTACGAAATCCATGGCAAAAGGGGATCTGGAAACTATCTTATTGGATGAGCCTACAATTCATTTGGATGATGCCAGAAGACAGGAATTAATTAACTTGTTAAAAGAAATGTCTCTATTGCCTCAAATGATAATTGTAACTCATGAAAATCAGCTGGAAAGTGCCGCTGATAATCTGATAAAAGTAGAAAAAGAAAATGGAATTTCAAGAATAGTAAACTAATTACTATTCTTCCATCAATTCATCTGAATTTTTTATTGAATCAACGATACAGTTTGCATTCCATCCGACAATGGTCGCTGCTTTTTCCTCCAGTATTTCCGGAACTTCTTCAAGTCCGTATGGTCTTACAAGAACTATTGGAATGTTGTATTTTTCTGCTGCTTCCATTAAATCTTCAAACTGTTCCTTATTGTCTTTGTATAGTCCTGCAAGCAGTATTATTCTATCGACTTTTTTAAAGAATGTTTCTCCGGCTGTTGCATATGCAGAAGACATTGATTCTTTCCACAGGAAATCTGTTTTTGAGAATAATTTTTCGGTAAACTGTCCGTATTCTCTTTTTTTATCAATTCCGTTACTGATAATTAAGTTATAAATTTTATCATCCTTATCTTCTTCAAACATTCATTTCACCTAATCAAAAAATATATTTTATTAAATATGTAAATTAATAATATATTTAGTATAATTTATTTTAAGGTTTATGTTTTTTATGAAAGCGGCGGTTATTGGTTTAGGTGTAGAAGGTAAAAAAGCGGTTAATTCACTTTTAAAACATGGTTGGGATGTTTATGCAAGTGATTTGAATAGTAATGTTGATTTATCAGATTTGGATTTACCTGGTATTTCTTTAAATTTTTTGGATGGTGGAGAAACGTTTTCTATAGTTTCAGATGCACTGACTTTGGATTTGGGTTTTACCAATTCACAGGCTATTGACGAATGTGATGCCATTGCAATCAGTCCGAGCATGTTCGGAGGATCTTTTGCAACCAAACTGTTGAGTGAGGGCAATCTTTTAAGCGATGTTGTATCAAACCATAAAAAAATATTCACTATAGGTATTACCGGAACCAACGGTAAGACCACTACTGTCCACATGTTGAAATCAATTCTGGAAAATGCAGGGAAAAAGGTTTTAGTTGGCGGAAACGGCGGTGGAGGCTTTTCAGGTTATTATGATTTAATGCTTGAAGCCGAAAACGGCGACTATGACATTGTACTTGTTGAAGTCTGTGACATGACTTTGGATTTCTGCAATTATGCCTTTGACTTTGATATGGTCGGTCTGACCAACATAGGCAATGACCATATGGATGTTCACAAAACCATTGCAAACTATAAGGATTCCCTTGTAAGGTTTTTTACCGATAAGGAAATTTTCACGGCATTTAATCAGGATTTCAACAGCAACTTCAAGGAAGTCGCAGCTAAGCATATTTCCTATTTCGAATATCAGGATGAGTTAAAGGTTTTTGGTAAATTCAATAAGCTTAACGCCGGTTTGGCCATGGCAATTGCAGGTGAATTAAAGATATCAAAGGATATTATTAAAGAAACCTTGGCTGATTTTGAAGCTGTAAGCGGCCGTTTGGATGTTTATAAAATTAATGACGCACTGGTTTATGTGGGAAAAACTGATAATTCCGATGCTTTAAAGTCTGTCTTAAGTGAAAAGGACTTTTATGCAATATTTATTGGAACTCCGAGATCTCATGAAACTCACAGGCTTGAAATTATTGATGAGGCCGTTAAATACAATCCTGAAGTCATTGTAATATTCCCTGGTCTTGATGATAATCTTGACTTGGCCATTTACCGTTTGAACTATTTAAAATATCGCGGAAGGGTGCTGACTGCAACATCATTGGATGACATTATAGCTTATGTTGCAGAGTTTTCACATGAGGAAGCTATGCTTATAGGCGGTAACGGACAGGATGCCATTATTAATATTCAGGAAAGAATTAAATTAATCTCTGAAAAGTTATCATAAACATCATCTATAAATATTAATAAGATACATATCATTTAGTAATAGTAAATTTACTAAGGTGTTTGTAATAATGAGTTATGAATGGAGAAATACATCTATTAAAATTGTTTTGATTTTATTTGTTGTTTGTATAATGTTATTTGCATTTTCATTTGTAAATCATACTTCATTTACTGGTCAGTCATTTGCTGAGGCTTATGATTTGCCTATTGGTCAGTCAATGTTTGCCGGAGATTCTGTTTTGGATGACAAGCCTATGGTGGAAGTTCCATTGCTTTCAAATCCATCTTTTATTGTCCATGAAATTTCAACTCTTGATTTAAAAGGCATTCTTTTGACTTTAACTACAGGTTTTGTTCCTTTTGATTTCTCAACCATCTCTTCAGAGGGCATTAATTCCTATGGGGATGTTTACGGCTTTGAAGGTCCGGGATATCTGACTATTGAAGGAGACAAATTGGCTGTGAAAGCTCCTGATAATTATATCTGGGGTTACAGTAGTCCTTATAAGGTTTTAACCAAAACTGAAGATGGTTTAGATATTGTTGAAAATGGTACTGTTGTACAGTCTGTTCCTACAGATGAAATTAAAAATTTGAATTTCAGCAACGATTTCTATAATGTTACTTCAATTTTAAATTGGTATAATTATGATTCAAGTGTAGGTTCAAACTTCACTTTGCAGAAAGGAATTGTAGGATTCTCTGATGGTAGAAATAATATCAGCTATGATGATGTAGAACGTATTTTCGGTAAAGAAGTTTCAGATTATGTGGATGCCTATCCGTCATATTCTCCAATTGTTCTATACATGGGAAATACCACTGAAATAGACGGTGAAGTTTATTACACATATTTGGGTTCTCACCCGGAATATGGTGACAGCGTAAGGGAATTCAATGCCAGACAGTTCGTTGAAGCTTGGAACAATACAGTCATTCCGCCAAACTCTTCAGGTAACGGACATGACTATGTCTCATTCGGTGCGGCTTCTGATGATGAAGCTCCTGGAGGAAGTGCTGCTCACGGTGTATGTCCGCCTGCAAGGGCTTTAAGAGCTGCTGTATTAGCTGAAGGATTTGGATTGCCTGTTGGTATGGACGGTTCTGAAAATGCAGTATTGTATGGTTACAACCCTGCCAGTGACATTAAAGTAACCAATAATCATGACTATCCTGTTAAAATCGTAATGTGGACTGAAGGTGAAGGAACCGGAATGTGCATATTGGCTAAAATTGTCAGATATGTTCCTACAAGCGATGTCAATTCCACAAATATGACTACAAATTCAACAAGTTCAACTGATATAGGTGACTCATCCACCTAATACTTCTTTTTTTTTATTATGTCAATTTCAGCTATTATAACTGCTGCCGGAAAAAATTCCAGGATGCGCAAAGATCAGATTTCGAGAAATCTTGAAGTTAAAAATAAGCTAATTCTACCGTTCAAAGATAAGACTGTTTTGGAGACCACTATTGATAATACATTATCCGCAGACATTGATGAATGTATTGTTGTACTTGGCCATTATAGTGATGAAATAATGGAAGCTATTTCCAATAATTATGAAGATTCTGTAAAATTTATCATTAACGATCCATGTGATGTAGGTCTGTCAACTTCATTGTACAATGGTCTGTCAAATATCACATCAGATTTTGCATTATGCGTTACTGGCGACCAGCCCACAGTCTCAACAGAAACATTCAACAACATGATAAATGTCCTTGAGAAATGTGAAAATCCATTCAATACTATATCAATTTTGAGAAGAAGAAAAACAGGTCTTTTGGATACTGCCGAAGGCCTTGGAATGCCATTTGTAGCACCAAGGGAAAATCTGATGAAATATCTGGAAAATGAGGATGACAATCTGAATCCTATTTTAAGAAAAATATTTGCTGATGGCTACACATTTTATGGAATAGAAGAAAAAAATAAAAAAGAATTGTTAAACATTAATCATTATGATGATTATCTGGATGTAATTAAATAGATTCTAATCCATTAATTACTTCTTCTATTTTTGCAGCACTGATACCAATGGTCATTTCATTGTCTTTGATGTCAGCTGCTTTTCTGGAACCATCACAGCCTAATGTAAAGTTAATTCCGTCTTCGATATATGGATTTGCAAAAGCGTCTCCACAAAGTGACTGAATACCTGCGAAACTAGGGTTGATTTTCTCACCTGTTGCATATACGATACTTTGTGCGAGTTTCATTCCGCCAACAGGTTCGGTTATTATCTGGATTACATCAGCTTCAAAATCAGCTTCATCCAATGGTGCATAAATCATTCCCCAGTGATTATCTTTTACAATTGATAATTTGGATGTAAGACTTTTTGCTGTTTCCAGGTCTTTGAATCTGCCTAAAGAGAAGTATTTTTCACCGTTAGCCAATTTTTCAGGCATGTCTCTTAAACCGATTGCTCCAGCTCCGCCAAGACACATCTGTTCTTCAACGGTACTGTAGAATTTTTCACCGAGAGAAGCTTTTCTAACCATTTCGCAGTGTCTTACTTTTTCTGAAATCAGTTCATATCCTTCAGGGATATCCTCTTCACTTTCAATCAGTTTCATTGCAACAGGTTTGCATGTCAATTTGACATTTGAAGCGATAACCTCACAATATTTTTGATTTTTTTCTAAATTATTAGTCATAATACTCACCTATATAACTATTTGTATTAAGGGATTTTAAACTCTTGTGTTTTGCTTTTGTTGTTTTTACAAAAAGTCTTGAAATCGCATGCTGAACAGGTTCTTTCCTCTCCTTCCGCACTCCATGCATCCTGTATTTTGCAGCCGTTTATCTCTTTTATGATTGATGTTTCTATTTTTTCAACAACATCATCGAATTTCTCAAGGGCATCATTGATTTTTTCATCATCAATTGGTATGATTCTGATTGATCTGTCGATTTTGAACTTTTCAGATAGTTTGGGCATGTCATCATCTTCCTGCCAGTTATCGATCAGCTCAATATCGTCCTTATACTCATCACCATCACCCACATCGGTCAGATGATAGTAGATATCCTCTTTTATCAATTTCAGGTCTTCTATTGAAGGAACAAGCTCATTTAAATAAAATATTATTCCGGCAATTGGCTTTTTGCCTTCCTGCTTTTGCCTGAGCCATGAATATGTCAGAATCTGCCTTTCATGGTAGTCCCAGTTTTCATTATTGCTGTTTGCAACATCCTGAGGAGGTCTTTTCATTCCTTTATAGTCAATGATGATTTCGTATTCGTCCTCATTATATTTTTTAACCAGTTTGTTGAATTCATCATTTTCCTTAAGGTATCTGACGATTTTATTGTTGTCATGGATATTGACCAGACTCAACACGTCAATTACTCCGTTAATGCCGTAGTATTTTGAACGCTTGTCATTTTTGGTATATGGCATATCCCTTAGGCCTTTAATCAGTACCTCTGCAGATTCCATCAGTGGAAATAAGTCGGCTCCCCAAACGTTAATTGCCTTTTCGGCCCTTGCACTGGCCAGTTTTTTGTGATCATATTCATTCAAATCTTCGATTTCCATTTCAATGTCCGGATGATTTATGGTGAAGAAGTGATTTGCCGGAGGATAAAGTCCCCTTACCTGAAGTCTTCTGTCAATAATGTCTTCAATTGGTCTTATGTCTTCTTTCCAGTCCCATGGAAACGATGTCTTTTCATTTTCCCATTTAAGATAAGCCTCTTCCATCACACCATGAATGAATTCTCCAAACCATAGCTGAATAGGCATTGATGGGGGAAGCGTTCCCTTGTTCTGATATCTGTACTGCAATCCGCAGGTTAAGTATGATAATAAGTCTCCTGTTAAGCTGTATTCCGGTATCATGTAGGGTTTTGATTTTGAGGATAACTTCATTTAATCACCTTCATACTAAATAAATTTCTCTAAATCCTTTCGGATGTTCGTCTCTGCTCCATCCTAAAGCAACATTAGGAATTGACCTGTGCTTTTGCTTAAATGAATAGCCGTCAATGGCAGGGTTAAGTCCAACTAAAATTAATATATGCTCTGCTCTTGAAAATGCAACAAAGTAAAGTCTTGTCAAGTCATCAAAGGATTTGTCCTTTTCGCTTCTGTCTCCTTCTCCAAGTTCACTGTATTTACGGATGCTTTCTTCCATAATCGTATAGTCAGGTTCCTTTTTGGGAAATCTCAGATTTTGAGTTCTGACGTCGTTTTTCTTGAATTTGGATCCCACATCAACAATCACCAGCGGAAATTCGAGACCTTTGGACTGGTGTATTGACATGATGTTCAGTCTGTTTGTAGGCAGTGTCTCAAGCAGGGATTCCTCAATTGAAACGTCTCCTGTAGCTATCGGCAGGAAAATGTTCCAGATTGCTTCAAGAATTGATGCAGTTTCCTCTTCCGGTGAGGTAAACACAATATTTGCAGAATATTTGTTGAAAAATCCAGTTTGTGTAATTGACTGGGTAATCGCTTCAAGATATACCACTCCCTCAGCATCCTCCTGCAGGAAATCAAGCCAGGTAACAAGCTTGTATGCAAGTTCCATTAAGTTGGCTCTATTAGGCCATGTATCATATCCTCTAGGGTTTCTTCTCTGCCAGTCGATAACAAATGTGTTTAAATCGAATGGTTCATGAGGTTCCGGATTAAGTTTAAGATATTCACGGGCCTCATATCTCCAGCGCTGCATATTTCTTCTTCCAAGATTAGGAAGCTGCTTGTCTGAATCCTGGATTTTTGATTCCGGGTCAATACATTCAAGCATCAGGCCGCAGAATATTGCAACTTCCTTAATCTCCTGCAGGTCACGTCCGCGCGGATTGAAGACCTCTATTGGCTTTCTTATTTTTCCAAGCTGGCGTCTCAGATGCCCGTTTAATGTATGTGTTCCATGACTCATTTCCTTCGGTGAAAACGTTAAAAGAGCCATATCTGATGCTGAACCTTCTTCCTCATCCAGCTTGATTGTGATGGGTTCTTTTCCACGGGCTTTCTGGACACTCTCTTTTCTTAGGGCAACAAGTTCCTGTGGTGTCTTGCAGTTTTCAAGTTTTCTGAAGTATTCGTCATCGATAACTCTGTTTACCTTCAGTGTTGTTTCTCCTTCATTAATCAGTTCGCTTACAAGTTTTGCCAGGTCTTTGGACAGCATTTCCAGGTTATTCCTGAACAGTCCCAAAATTGGCATGTTGTAGTTTTCAAGTTCAGGGGCAATGATTTTAGGCTTGTCTTCGACTCTTGCGTTCTGGTATTCGTTGTCAAGTTCAACGAATCTGTTGCAGTGGTTTATGATATTTTTGCTTGAACGGTAATTTGTCCTCAGGTTAATCTCTTCAACATCGATTCCAAGCTTTTCCTTAACTCTGGCTTTGAAATTCGTGAAAAGGTCAACCGTAGCTCCTCTGAAACGGTAAAGTGACTGGTCATCATCTCCCACAACAGTAATGCTTCCTCCATTTGCAACTGCTGACTGGGCCATTGTGAAATAAATCTCTTCCTGAATCAGATTGGTGTCCTGATACTCGTCGATTAGGATTATTTTCAAGTCATCCAGAAAGATATCTAGCTTATTGTTTCTCAGTGAATCCAAAAATTTTGACTCAAGCATTGCAAAGTCAATGATGTTCCTGCTTCGAAGCTCCTCTTCATATTCTCTGATGCAGTCAAGAGCTATTTCAGCACCGCTTCCCTCACCGACATTGCTGTAGAACTCTTCCATATCAATCTGGTCATAATACATCCTGTTTTTCATCTCCAGAAGAAGTTCGCTCATCTGGGAAGCTTCTTTCAGCTTATCTTTTTTTGTGAAGCTTTTAAGATATCCTTCAAGATTAGGATTCAGGTAACGGTTGTCCTTTAAAAGTATTTTGACCATAGCGAATTTGGCAACAAATGTTTCGATAACCTCTTCCTGGTTTGTTCCAGGTTCCTTGTGAACACGAAGAAGCTCCTGAGCAATACTGTCAGTAGTTCCTAAAGTAATCTGGTTAAAGTCAATTCTGTTTATTGCCATAAGCAGGTCAAAGTCGTCTCCGGCATTGTCAATGAGATAATTCTTTATTTCATCCCCCCAGCCGAGTATACGTGAATACAGCTCATCTGCAGCCTTTTTTGTAAATGTTGTTGCCAGTATTTCATTTGGCTTGACGTCATCTACAAAAATGTATTTCAGTATCTTAAGCACAATAACGGTTGTTTTTCCGGATCCCGGTCCAGCTACAATAAAAAGTCCTTCATTTTCTTTTGAAAGAATAGCTTTTTTCTGGTCATGGTTGGATGAAATATCTCTTTTCAAAATATTTACAACTATATCTTCAAATTCCTCATAACTAATCATTGTAATTCCCTAAAAATTTTATTATATTATATTTATTTTTTTTATGGTTAATAAACTAATTGAGAGAGCATTTGAACAGTATTAAAAAAATACAATAATTTAAATATTAATTTAATCAATATAATATCTGAATAACTATTTTTAATGATTATTATGTTAGATTCTCCGATTGATGCATTTAAAAACGATGTCAGGTTTAGGGATTACATTGCCCATGTTGAAACAATCCCTGCAAAAAAAGCCAGTTTCAAAAAAATACCTGATTTAAATGACAAAATCGTAGATTATCTTGATTCAAACGAAATTAAGCTATATGAACATCAGGCCGATACTTATGAAGCCATAAAAAGGGATGAAAATGTTATCCTTACGACTACTACTGCTTCAGGTAAGACTTTGGCTTTCAATCTGCCGATTATGGATTGCCTAATAGATGATGAAAAGGCAACTGCCCTTTACATTTATCCTGCAAAGGCCTTATCCAATGACCAGCTGAATGTTTTAAAGGATCTGGAAAAGGATTTGGATATTAAAATCAATCCAAGAACATATGACGGTGACACTCCAAAATCCCAGAGATACTCAATCAGGCAGAAATCACGTGTGATTCTGACAAATCCGTATCAGCTGCATCTGATTCTGTCATGGCATCATCAGTGGGAGAGATTCTACAGAAACCTGAAATACATTGTAATTGACGAAGCCCATTACTACAGGGGGGTTTTCGGTTCAAACGTAGCATTTCTAATCAGAAGGCTTAAAAGAATTGCCAATTTCTACGGGTCAGACCCTCAGTTTATCTTATCTTCAGCCACATTGGCAAATCCGCTGGAGCTTGCAAACAAGCTGACAGGTGAAGAGTTCACTTTGGTTGACAATGACACTTCACCAAGTGGAGAAAAGGATTTTATCTTATTCAATCCTTTTAAAAACTACAGAAATTCAGCAACATCTTCCGCTCCTTCAATACATGTTGTTACAGCAGATATTTTCCGTTATCTTATGCTTAAAAACATTCAGACATTATGCTTTACAGTGTCACGTAAGATTACTGAGCTGATTGCTATGTGGTCCAAAAAGGATGCCAAATTAACTGACGGTAAATTGGATAATTCCCGTATTGCCGCATACAGGGCGGGATATCGTCCTGAAGAGAGACGTGAAATTGAGGACGGATTGAAATCAGGCAAATATCTTGGAGTTACATGCACCAATGCATTGGAGTTGGGTATTGACATAGGATCTCTGGATGCTGTAATCATATCCGGTTTTCCCGGAACGATGATGTCCACATGGCAGCAAAGCGGACGGGCAGGTAGAAGCAATCAGAAATCATTAGCTATTTTGCTAGCTTTTGAAAACCAGCTTGATCAGTATTACATGAATAATCCTAAGGCATTTTTCTCAAAGCCTCAGGAAAAGGCAATCATTGATTTGTCCAATCCGATATTGCAGGAAGCACATCTTCTGTGCGCAGCCAATGAACTGCCGCTTAAAAAAGGCGAGGCCATGACGTATTTCAACATTTCAGATGACGTTCTGGACACTTTGGTCAAAAGGGATGATTTGTACCTTTCAAGGGTGGGCAATTATACCTATAAGTATGATGACAATCCGGCATTTGACCATTCACTTGACCAGATTTCATCAGAGGAATTCAAGATAATGAACAATGGTCGTCTTCTGGAGACAATGGAGCGTTCACAGGTTTATCGTGAAGCGCATCAGGGTGCAATCCTAATCAATAAGGGAGAAACATATACTGTGGACAATGTCAATCTCAAATCAGGATATGTCAATGTATCAAAGAAAAATGTTGACTATCACACGATGGTGCTCAACGACACTGAAGTAAATGTCGTGTCAAAAGAGTTCAAAAAGCAGTATGGCGATTTGACGATTCATTTCGGAGAACTGAACGTTAAAAAGGATTACTATAAATACAAAAAAATGCAGCATTCTAAGGTTCTGGGAATGTATGATCTTGACTTGCCTCCGCTGAAATTCAGGACCAAGGGATTATGGTTCACAATTCCGAAAAGCGTAAAGGACACGCTAAAGAAATTATATCCTGATGACGATGAGGTCTTTGAAGGAGGGCTTCACGGAGCCGAACACGCATTAATCGGGCTATTTCCGCTGCAGGTGATGTGTGACAGATTTGATATCGGCGGAATGTCAACACCGTATCACAAGGACACTGAAGAGGCCACAATTTTTATTTATGACGGATATGAGGGCGGAATAGGAATCTGTGAAAAGGCGGTTGATGTATTCGTTGAGCTGTTGAAATCCACATTGGATTTGATTAAGGGATGCAAGTGCAGAGACGGATGTCCTTCATGTATATATTCGCCTAAATGCGGAAATGATAACAAGCCGCTTCACAAAAAGGCAACTGAATATATTTTACAGTATATGCTTGATGAAACATTGAAGAATAATTCTGAGGTTAAAACCGAAGAAATTCCTGTCGTTGAAGATGAGGACTTATATTCACAGGCACTAAATCTTTATTCAGACCATTTATATAGTCAATCCAAGGACATTCTTCATGAAATATTGGCGGATGATGCCGATGACTTGAATGCAAATCTTTTGATGGCTCATGTATTGTATGAACAGGGAATCGAAGACGTTTCAATGTATTATGCAAGAAAGGCATTAAAGATAAGTCCTTCAAACCAGAATGCCGCAGCATTGTTGCAGAAACTCCAGTTCGCTCCGGCCAGTAAGGATTTCGTTCACAAAAGTGTTGAAAAAAATGAGACAGATAAATCCTTTGATGATGTTGATACTCTTTATGAGGAGGCGTATGATCTTTTCAATCAGGGTGATTTGGATACTGCACGTGAACTTCTTGAAGAGCTTCTCGCAATTGATGACACTCATGTGGAAGCCACTGCACTTATGGGATATGTCTATCGTATGGGCGGTGCATTTCCGAAAGCTATGGAATATGCAAGAAAAGCCTCCAAACTGGATAAGAATAATGAGATGGTTCGTGAGTTAATTAAGGAATTGTCTTGAATGGCAATGGTTAATTGTTTTTTTAAGGAGCACCTGAATAAGCGCTGAATCCTTTTTCGAAGTGGTCACATACCTTTTCAAGTTCTTCAGGTATGTCGATGTGTTGTGTACAGTAATCAAGACAGGTTCCGCAGTATGTGCATTCATCAGCGGGAACTTTCTCGTCACCTAATTTATCGAAATAATTTTTGTAGATGTCTGATTCCGGCTGGTTTTTGCTTCTGTTGTATAATGCGAAATATTCTGGTATCGGAATCATTTCAGTGCATGCATCAACACAGTATCCGCATTCGCTGCATGGAACTGCCAGTTTTGAGCTTAGCTTTTCAGCCATTTCTTCCAAGAATTTGCTTTCAGTTTCATCCAAAACCTCAAAATTTTCAAAAGTGTCGCAGTTATCCATCAAATCATCCATCTTGCTCATTCCGCTCAGGACGATTTTCACCTGTTCAAGGGATGCGCAGAATCTCAACGCATAGCTTGCAATTGACTTGTCAGGGTTAAATTTATTGAATTCCTCTTTGATGTCATCAGGCTGGTTTATGATTACTCCTCCTTTCAGAGGTTCCATAACGTAGACATCGAGTCCGTATTCAACACATAAGTCATAGCATTTGTGTGCTTCAATTGCAGGGTCTTCCCAGTCAAGGTAGTTCAGTTCCAGTTGTACGATGTCAAGGAAATCACCATATTTTTCTAAAACTTCTTTTAAAAGTTTTGAGTTGTCGTGGAAACTGAAACCTATTTTTTTAGCTATTCCATCCTCTTTCATTTTTTTAACGTATTCGAATGTCTTTGCGTTTTCAGCCAATTTGAACCATGGCACATTAATGTTGTGAACGAAAAACACGTCAAAATAGTCAATTCCTAGTCTTTCAAGCATTTCTCCTACAAACTTGTCGTTGTCATCTTGCGAAGTCAGTGCCCATGTAGGCATCTTGTCACAGATCTGATAGGATTCTCTCGGATATCTTTCAACTACCGCTTTTCTTATGGCTACCTCGGACATTCCGTTGTGGTAAGCGTAAGAGGTGTCAAAGTAGTTAAATCCTTTTTCCATATAGATGTCAACCATTTCATTGAATAATTCCTGGTCTATGCTTGTAGGGTCGTTTGGGTCTGTTGTCGGAAGCCTCATGCATCCGAAACCGAATTTGCTTTTATAAGTCATATTATTACTCCCTCTTTTTGATAATAATACTTTATTTTATAAGATATATAAATGTTGTTGATTGCAACAATTTAATTTGATAAACTTTATTAACACATTAAATTAAAAAATATAATATTAAAAATTATATTTTTTTCTTAGGTGAAATAAAATGCATGAATTGTCAATGGCTCAAGGAATAATAAATGCAGTTATCGAAACTGCCGAAAGTAATAATGCAACCGAAGTCAATGAGGTTACCATTGAACTTGGAAGACTTGCAATGGTTAATCCAGAGCAATTAGAATTTATTTTAGGTGTATTGGTTGAAAATACAATTATGGAAGATTCAAAAATAATATTTGAAGAAATTCCGGTAGAAATTGAATGTCATGACTGTAATTTCCATGGAAAAGCTATACTTGACGATAAGGACCATTATGCACCTATTGTCAAATGCCCTGAATGTGACAGCTTTGCCATTGAAATCTTAAACGGTAAGGATATTGTTGTTAAAAATATTGTAATTGAAAAACCTGAGGATGATTAAATAAGATTATAAGGTGATTATATGCATCAAGTAGCAGACGTTGAAGTAGCAAAAAACATTATGGACGCTAATAAAAAACTAGCTGATAGAAATAAGAAAAACTTAGAGGAAAAAGGAATATTCTGTGTTGATTTTGTAGGAGCAATAGGATCCGGAAAAACAACTCTGGTCGAAGAAATCATTGACAATACAGATTACAAAATCGGAGTATTGGCAGGAGATGTAATATCCAAATTCGACGCAGGAAGAATAGAAAAGCATAATGTTCCTGTTGTAGGACTGAACACAGGAAAAGAATGCCACTTGGATGCTCATTTGGTGGGCCACGGTATTGAAGACCTGCCATTGGATGACATGGACATGCTTATCATTGAAAATGTAGGAAACCTAATCTGTCCGGTTGACTTTGAATTGGGTTCACATTTAAGAATCGTTGTTGTAAGTGTCACAGAAGGAGACGACACAGTTGAAAAACACCCAATCATCTTCCAGACTTCAGATGTTGTTGTCATCAACAAAGTTGATTTGGCTGATGCTGTCGGTGCAGATGCCGATAAAATGGTTGATGATGCTAAAAAATTAAACCCTAACATCAAAGTCATCAAATCCAGCTTAAAAGAAGGCGTTGGATTGGATGAAATTATTGCCTGCATTGAAGATGCAATGAAAAACTAGTCTGGTGATTTTTTGAAAATTTGGATTGATATTTCTAACGCTCCTCACGTGAGGTTTTTTAAGGACGTAATCAAGTATCTTGAAGCTGAAGGTGAGGATTTAATCGTTACAGCAAGGCAATTCGGAGATATCCATAAGCTGATGGATATGTATGATATAGACTTCATCTCTGTTGGAAAGCACGGTGTAAGTCTTTATGACAAACTTAAGGAAAGTACTTCAAGAGTATACAATCTTGTTGATATTATAGCTGATGAAAGGGTTGATGTCGCCCTTAGCAAGCATTCTATCGAACTTCCTAGAATCTCATTCGGTTTAGGAATTCCGAGTTTGTACGTTTTAGACAATGAACATGCCCTTGCAGCCAACAAGTTAACATTACCTTTATGTGACAGAATTATCACTCCAAGCAAAATCGATATGTGGAAACTAATGAAATTCGGAGCAGATCCAAATACTATTATTCCATATAACGGAACTTCAGAACTGATGCACTTCAAAAGCTTCAAATATAACGATGATGTTTTCAAGGATTTGAATCTTAAATTGGAACATCCAAAAACCATTCTGATGAGACCTGAACCTTCCCTTGCATCATACCTGGATGCGGATTGCAGAAAATCAGTATTGTCTCCAATCGTTGATGATTTGAAAGATTATGCAAATATTCTTATTCTGCCAAGATTCAAGGAACAGGCAGACATTTTCGAAGGAATCGACCATGTAACGATATTGGAGCCTCCAGTTGACACTTCAAGCTTAATCAAGAAATGTG
This sequence comes from Methanobrevibacter sp., assembly GCF_017447225.1. GTDB lineage: Archaea > Methanobacteriota > Methanobacteria > Methanobacteriales > Methanobacteriaceae > Methanocatella. The sequence goes on from NZ_JAFSNZ010000075.1 coordinate 19,071, forward strand.
ATTTGGTTATTGGTGCAGGAGGAACAATGAACAGGGAAGCAGCTATCCTTCAGACTCCCGTCATTTCATGCTATCCGGGCACTACTTTGTCAGTTGACCAATACTATATTGACAATGGACTTATGTACAGGTCAAACAACGTAAATCAGGTTGTTACAAAGGCTTTGGACTTCCTTCAAAATCCTCATGAAAAAATAGATCTTAAAACTGATGACCTGTTCCAGATTATAATAGACAACCTATATGATTTGGGAAAAAACGGCAAATAGTTTTACATGAAAATTATTAAAAATCCGGAGTTATTGATTAATGCCGGAAACCCTAAAGGCAAATTGGGTGAAGAGCTGATCAATAACATGAATGTTAACCATGAAGGACTTGCTCAATGGGGAGCAAGTCATTTGAATATTTTTAGAGATTCACTTATTTTAGATATTGGCTGCGGTGGCGGAGTCAATGTCAAGAGATTTTTAAAATTAACTGATAATAAAGTCTACGGAATTGATTATTCGTCATTATCCGTTGAAAAATCAATACAACTGAATTTTGAAGAAATTGAAAATCAGAGATGTGAAATAAGGCGAGAATCAGTTTCTGAAATGTCTTTTGAAGATAATACTTTTGATATAATAACTGCTTTTGAAACAGTCTATTTCTGGCCGGACTTTGAAAACGACCTAAGGCAAGTCAATAGGGTCTTGAAAGATGACGGTATTTTTCTTATTTGCAATGAAGCCCTTCCGAAGGAAAATGATGAACGCCAAAAGGAATTCATTGAATTGTTGAACTGCAATATCTACTCTGAAGATGAATTAATCAGCTATTTAAAAAATAGTGGTTTTTCAAGGGTTAAAACTCTAGTTAAGGAATCAAAGGATTCATTCACGGGCGAAGATGCATCATGGATTTGTGTTATTGCACAGAAGTAATTTGTGGGGAAAGTATGTTGGTAATTAAAGATTCCATAATTTTGCTGATAATTATCATTCCATTTCTGTTAAATATGATACTTTTTAGTAAAGATAAGGATGGATTATACAGGTATCTATTACTACTGTAGGAATTGTATTATACAGAATATTTGATTTAAAGCCAATGGGAATAGTATTAACAATTTTTGGTTTAATTTTATTAATCTGTACTGATAGAAATTATTATACTAAAAGATTGTATTTCATATACAAATACACAAATCCTCCAGTCATCAAATATTATTATAAACTAATAAATTATTTAAAAAATCAGTTAAAACCAATAACTCAACATAATATTGTTGTAAATATTTTTTATATCATTTATGCGATTTTTTGGTTAGTAATATTAGCTATAGTTTTCATACACTGGAATTTGGATACATGGAATTTTCTATTTGCATTATCAATTTCAATAATATTTTTCTTCATTGGTTTTGCTTTTGATTAATTAAGTTAATCATACTATAAAATTTTTGTAAGATTATTTCTGATTCATTTAGTTGAAGATAATCGATGTTACTTAATGTCCTTTAAAAAGTCCTGCCAAATTGTTCTTTCAATGCTTTCTTTTATTTCCAGATTCACCAGATCATAAACTTTCAGGCCTTTTTCAGTTGAACTGTATACCTTAATTTTCATATTGTTGTGTTCGCTTTCATATGATCTGATTAAACCTTCTTTTTCCATCTTGTTTAATATGGGATATATTTTGCTGCTTGGTATTTTTTTCATTATTCCTTTTTCAATCTGTGGCTTAAAGAAATCATCAATTTTTTTCATCAATAAATAGCCATACAATTCTTCATTTTTCAATAAGTAAATGATGATGTGCCTTATCAAAGCATTGGATAGGTTTTTCATCATAATCTTATTCTGATTAATGAAACTTTTAAAGTCTTCATCCGCTATATCATTCATGATTATGCCTTTGTTTTTAATTATATAAAAAAATTTATATATGTATTAAACTATACATATATAAAAAAATTACATAGGTGTTAAAATGAAAACATTAATCGTATACTATTCAAGGTCAAATACAACAAAAAAAGTGGCAGAATATTTAAAAAGCAAATTAGGCGCTGATATTGAAGAGGTTACAACTCCGGTTAATTATGGTGGTGCAATAGGCTATGCAAAAGGGATAAAAGACAGCGTTCAGGAAAAAGTCATCGAAATAGGTAATTTGAAATATGATCCCGGCGATTATGATCGAGTAATTATCGGAACACCTGTCTGGACATCAAAACTTGCAAATCCAATTTTAACTTATATTAAAAAAAATAATTCTTTAAAAAATGTAAGTTTATTCATTGTCGGTAAAAGCAACGGATTTGAAAAAGTTGAAGAACATTTCACAAAAGTCAGTGGAGTTAAACCACAAAAAACCACTTATATATTGGAAAAAGAAATAAACGACAATACTTTTGAAAACAAAGCAGATGCATTATTATGATTAAGATTCATGTACTTCACACAGGTTATGTTAACATTTCAGAGTCATTGGCCTTTAGGGATGAGGTAAAAAAGCCTTCACTTCCACAATTGTCAATACTTAGCTCATATGGTAGAAAAAACCGTCGATGCTTTCCGGTTTCCGTATATTTCATTGAACATCCAGAAGCATCAATACTATTTGATTGCGGATGGTCCAAGGATATGTCACCTAACGGCAATTACTCCAAATTGGCCCAAATAAGGCACATGTCTCTGCCTCTGTTTCTGGCTAATCAGGGTTATGTTCCCAAGGGTAAATCTTTAGAAGGCCAGCTTTTTGAAACTCCGGATTATGTAGTATTGTCCCATCTTGACGTTGACCATGCATCAGGTCTGTGTGAAGTAAAGAATTCTCCAAACATAATGGTTTCAGATAAGGAACTCGAATTTGCTAAGAAAAATAAGCTTAGATATGTATCTCGTATGTGGGATGATGTTGACCTGAAGACATTCAACTTCAAACAGGACAATCCTTCAATTAAAACAGGTCCTGTCGGAAGAAGTTATGATTTGCTTGGTGATGGAAGCGTGGAACTGATAAACATTCCTGGCCACACTCCTGGACTCACTGCAATGAAGATAAGTCATGATGAGAAATTCGTTTTGCTATTTTCTGACGGAGGATATGGGACTGCCTCCTGGAAGGACTTGATAATGCCTGGAATCTGTGATGATGAAAAATCCGCTTTTGAATCCCTTAAATGGATTCGAACGCTTAGTTTGGATAAGAACTGTGTTGAATCACTGGCCAATCATGACATGAATGTCAGGCCTCATGTTATAGAATTATAGTTTTTTACACGAACTCCAAATACTAAAACGGATAACAACAAGACGACAATTGATCCGATAAATATGGAATTAGTGTCATATCCAATAATCAAATATCCTCCAATGCTGGTTCCAATAGTAATTCCCACATTCATCATTGAAAAGAACATTCCGTTGGCAAACTCCGGCGCATCAGGAGCTGCTGATGTAATCCAGTACTGCAGAATATTATTTAAAATACCATCAAGAGCCCCCCAAATTATTGCAAGAATAACTGTTGGAATTGTTAGGCTTCCGAGAAGATATAACGCGAATAAAATAGTGCTTAGAACAAATGGATAAATCAGAACTGTGGGATTGGGTTTTGACATAAGCAGTTTTCCTCCAAGCCATGTACCAAAAATTGATGATATTCCAAATAGGAATAATGTAATGCTTAAATTAATGCCAACAATATGGGTAATTGTTTGTAAAAACTCTGAAATATAAGAATAACTTATGCAAACGCCAGTAGTCAATATGACAAGTCCGATTGCGGATATAGCAAATATCTTTGTTTTTGCTTTGCTAATTTCATCGCCGTAAGATGTCTGTTTTCCCGGCAGTTTTGGGAAAAATAATATTGTTGCAACTAATGCAAAAAAGTTGACTCGCCAAACCAAAGCATTGCTGCACTATAGCCCACGCTTGTTGCAAAAAATGTGGTTATTGGAACACCGACAATAGTTCCTGCTGACACGCCCATTAAAATTTTGCTGATGCCCATTTGAGCTTCATCTTCAGGAAGAATTTCTGAAGCCACAACGAAAGTTAAGCTACAATATGCAGGATATATTATTGCAGGAATAATTCTGCATAATAATCATATGTAAAAGTTCTTTGCAAATGCTGAGACAACACTGGCAATTACAAAAACGCTTAAAACAAGAATAAATGTCTTTTTCCTATCATATCTGGAAAAAACCAATGGTATGAATAGACTTGTGATAGCTATTATCAATGAAAAGCAACTTACATATAATCCGGCCTGGTCTATTCCAACATTAAAATAACTGGCTATCTGAGGCAAAATTCCAATAACTCCAAGTTCTGTTGAAACAATACCGAATGTTCCAATCATCATGATTATAATCATCAAGTCATTTCTGTTCATGACTCATAACTTTATTTTGCTCCATATATAACTTTGTCCACCCAGAATAAACCCAGTATATACATAATGAAATATAAATATATAAATTGTGATACTATGTTAATTGATATTACGTTAAAGGTAACTCCAGAACTGAGGGAAAATGCTTCAAATAATCTGGATTCTGCCTTAGTGGGACATGTAGGAACACATTTTGATGTGATGGATAAGGAATTTCCAATTGAATATACAAAAAGGCATGCAGTAGTCTTTGACATCTCAAATATCCAAAATAGGGATGTGTTAATTTCAGATATTGATTTGGATAAAGTTTCAAAAGAGATGTTTGTCCTTTTCTATTCAGATTTTATCTTAAATGTGCAAGAATACCTCGCCTTCTTAAGGTGAGGATGAATTGCATAAAATAGGGGTCTTTGATTTTTTTTGTGTAATTAATATTATTATTTTTAGTGTTTACTTTTTTTTTTACAAGTGCAGGTCAATATTGGTATACTTTTATAATAAATAGATTTTAATATCTTTTTTGGGATATATTTCTTATTATGGAGAGTGATTTGAATAGAAAATCAACATTC
>NZ_JAFSNZ010000076.1 GCF_017447225.1 Methanobrevibacter sp.
AAGGTTTAAAAAATTATAAAGCTGATAAAAATTTTAAAGAAAATAAAATTAACCAACACAAGTCACCCAAACATCAAATAAACACATAAATAACTAGAAATTAGTAAAAAACATGAAAAGTATTAAATTAGAGAATTATGGTGAATCCTCTTAAAAAATAGTTATTCTTTTTATTAATTTTTAAGGGTATAAATCACCAATATTGTACTTAACAGGGAATTTTATATTATATTTAGAGCAAAGCCCTAATTTATAATCATTAATATCAAATAAGTTAAATTTCAAATTGTTTTTATCATTTTTAAGTTTAATCTCATCATTAATCAGTATTTCAAAGCTGTCTAATTTTAGGTGAAATCCCAATCCGGTGTATTTCATATAGCTTTCCTTCAAAACCCAATAATTGAAAAATTCATCTGAAGGACATTTGGAGTTCATGATATTTTCATATTCTGAATTATAGAAATAATGTTTAGCTATATTTAAATCAATTGTAGGATCATTATATTCAACATCAACACCAACTTCCATATCAGATATTGCACATGCAACAATTTTACCTGAATGACTTAAATTGAAATGGATATTGTCATTGTTAGATAGACATGCCTTACCAAAATTTCCTATTTCGAAAGCAGGTTGTGTTATATTCTCTTCACTCAATAATTTTTTCAAAAGTAAATACACACCACAACTAAGCTTTTTATCCTTATCAAATCTAAAATTATCCACTTTTACTTTACGAATTTTAGGCAATAAATTATAAGATTTACTTAAATTTAAATCACTAACATCAACATAAGCTAACTTAATCATCTTTAATCATCAAATACATTAAGGTCATATCATCAAATTGTTCTTGACCGTCAATAAACTTATCAATATCTTCAAGCAATGGTTTGATTGGATCTTTATCATTTTTATAAATATTGAAGAAATCAATTAACCTTTTTTCACCATACATTTCATTATATTTATTATTGGCATCAGTTATTCCATCAGTGTATGCAACAAGTTCACTATCCAAAATGATTTCCTCTTTTTCAAATTCAAAATCATCCATTATTCCCAAAACAAGCCCCTCATTCACTTTTAAAAATTCAAATGAGTTATCATGTTTGATTAATGGAGGGTTATGTCCTGCATTGGCAAATGTCAATTTATGAGTATTTTTATTATAAATTCCCAGCCATAATGTGATGAACATTGCTTCAGAATTATTCTCACATAACTGATTGTTAAGCGAATACAAAATCTTTGAAGGATTTTTTTCATGCATGAGAAGCTGTTTAATCATGACTTGTGTGATTGTTGCAAGCAATGCTGCGGGAACGCCTTTGCCTGACGCATCTCCAATAACAATAGCCAAATTGTCCCCATCTAATTCATAATAATCAAAGAAATCTCCACCAACTTCTTTTGCAGGATGGGAATATCCATTAACAATAAAATCTTGTCTATCGATAGGTTCTAATGGAAGATTTGACTGTTGGATTTTAGTTGCAATATCAAGCTCCGCTTTAATGCGCTCCTTTTCACCTTCAATTTTTTGAATATTTTCAATGTAATAATTATTATGACTGATTAAGTCAGAATAACTTCTGGCTAAAACTCCAATCTCATCATCATTACCCATATATTCAGAATAAATGTTAATCAAACCTTCTGACTCGATTTTCTGATTTTCTTTTACAAAATTTTCAATTTTAGAAAATTTAGTAATAGGTTCAATAACTTTATTTTCAACATATCTCAAAACAGAAAGTGAAGGAATTAAAAATACTAGCAATAAAGCATCTGTTACCAATAACATTGATATAACCACATCTTCAGCAGTACCTGACAGATAAACATCTGCCAACTTGATTAAAACGGAATCTGATGAAATGGCTAAACCAATTATAGTGAGAATTAAAATGATTATTAAAAAACGATTCATAATCCTTTCTGGGATTGAGTTTGAATCAACTTCAGAAACATCAGAAGTGAAAGGTTTTGTTAAATAAGCAAATAACAATACAACAAGAACAACCAATTCAACAAGCACAATTGCATTTGTTAAATTAAAAATACAATCTATAATTAATATTATCACAGTGAAAAGAATTATTGAGCATCCTAAAATCTGATATATTTTTTCATGTTCTTGTTTATTGGATTTTTCAGGAACTTCGAAAAAGTTGAAATGTTTAGATAACCAGATCCCAATTATACCAAACATAAATGATGAATTGATAAAATTGACAAAATAGCTAACTCCAATCTTAGAAACGATAGGTATATTATTAGGATAAATTAGATAAACTAACTTTGCATGTGATATTGCATATAATGCTGCACAAAAAAGAATAATCATAATAAATAAAAGAACATGAGTTGTATTGTCTAATCTTGGTTTTGTAATTTTAACCTTATTGTCGAAGTTATTGTACCATAATTTATATGCCAAATAAGATACACCAAAACCGACAACTGCTGAAGATATGGCTATTGATACAGTATATCCTCTAACCAAATCGCATAAAAAATTTCCGGCAACTGCTCCTATAGCCCCATATGGTCCAAGTAATAATCCTGAAATTAACAATATTCCAACATGAGGGGAGTATCCTCCACCAAAGTTTTTGCCGAATGTCAAATAATAAACTCCCAAATTGAAGATTACCATTATAACAAAAGGTATTAATATCTTTTTTATCTTGTCATTCATTATTCCACTATTTTAATTATTTTTAAATGGTTTTCACCATTAACATACTCATATGAAATTTCATCAGACAGTTCTTTTGTAATATGAATTCCCAAACCTCCCACTTCTGCATCATCGATGTTGTCGGGAGGATTCACATCTTCCTTTAAAAGAGGATTAAATTCAACTCCATTGTCAATGAATTCCATTTTTAATGTTTTATCTGTATAATCCACATTGACTTGAATAAAATCAGAATGAGAATAGTTAACAATATTCACAAAGACTTCTTCAACTATCAAATCAACTTGAAAGTCTTCTTTTAAAATGATGCTATGAATAAATTCATTTAATTGATATAAATTATCAATATTAGGAGTTATTTTCAAGAAACTCATTCTATCTTCAATATCTTATCGAATCCGGACATCCTAAATATTTCTTTAATTGCATCATTGACATTTTTAATAACCATAGGAATGTCGTCACTTTTAAGTTTTTTCTGTGTAGCAATCAATACGCGCAATCCTGCACTGGAAATATACTCCAAAGCAGAAAAATCTAAAATTAAAGAGTTGAAATTACCAAATTCATCATTAATTTCTTTTTCCAAATCCTGTGAAGTGATTGTATCTACACGGCCTTCAACAGCCAAAACTAATTCTTTATCATCATATTCTTTTATAATATTCATATTAATCCCAATTTTTCATTTATTTTTTATTAATTTTAAATATTGTGTTGAATAAACATTTATATAATATAAGTGGTGAATTTTATGGAATCTTTTAATTTATCTTCATCTCAAAAGATGTTATTGTTTTCAGAGATAAATAATCCTCATAATGATTCATTTTATCTGAAATTTAGAAAAAATTATTCAAAAACCGATTTTGAATATGTAAAAAAGGCTATTGAACTAATATCTCAAAAATATTTAAATCTACAAATTAAATATGATACAAACGGTGATTTTAAACAATATTATAATGAAAATGATTCTGTTAATGTAGAATCATTTGAAATATCTGAAATGGATTTGAATGGATTTATTGAAGAGTATTTGAAAAATCCATTTGATGAAATTTTTGACTCACCATTGTATAGATGGGCAGTTCTGAAAACTGAAAACACAACAGTTCTCATTGGTGTTGTTCAGCACATATTGCTTGACGGAACTTCATTGTTTTCAATAATTCCACAGGAAATCGATAAAGTGATTGATTGCATTAAAAACAATGAAAAATATATTCCAATTGATCATTCCTATGAAACATATGTTGAAAAGGAATTGGAATATTTAAACTCCTCTGAAGCCATCGCCGATAAGAAATACTGGTTAAACACTTTAAAAAATTATAATTCTGACTGGTATACCTTTGATAATTCACAACTTGGATTTTTGGAAGTCAAGTTAACCGAAATTCCGCAATTCAATTATTCGCCATTCATCACTGCATTAGCACTTAACTTCTTATACTTTGCCAAATCCAAAAAAGACAACTTGTTATTCAGAGATTTGGTAATGAACACTTCAGTTCATGGAAGATACTTTGGCCAAGAAAATGCCTTAGGAATGTTTGTAAATACCATTCCATTAAGATTAGAATATGATGAAGAATTAACTTTTGAAGAATTGCTTGCCTATTCGAAATCTGTTCTAAAAGAAGGTTTGGCTCATGCAAAACTGCAGTTCAGCGAATATACGACAGATTTAAGAAATCAGAATATTGATCCCGATTGCATTTCAATGGTTTCAATTGTGTCCAATTCAACAGATTATGATTCAAAATTCCTGACTTTACAAAAAGACATAAAATTTCCACTACACTTTAGAATAAACAAAAATTACTCAGATAAAAATGGATTACAATCAATATTTATAGAATATGATAAATCCTGTTTTAATAAAGTGGAAATTCAGGAAATTGCAAAGGGAATTCAGGATTTAGCAAAACAGGTCATGAAAGATTCATCCATAAAATGCAAGGATTATAATGTTGATATTGTTGACTTTTTCAAAGCAGAAAACTACTATAACAACTTAATCAACTCTTTTGATAATCCAACCACAATTTCACCTGATATTAATGGTGATAAAATAAATTATGTATCAATATCCAAGACAATAGATGTTGAAAATCTAAAGCAACTGTCTGGTAAATTTAATTTATCAAAAGAGAAGATATTGCTTGCAACGTTCTTATTTAACTTAACCAAATTTGCTTTTTCGAAAGATATTCTGATATCTTATAATAAATTAGCTTGCGGATACCATTTCAATACTGATTTAAGCGTCAATGAATATCTAAATGATTTCACCGGTCAATTTAGAGAATATCATGGATATCCATTATTAAATAATCATAAGTTGGATTTTTCAAGTGAAATATTATTCTACACTGATGACTATGCTGAAAAAGACTATAAATTCGTATTCAACTTTGAAAGTGGAAAAATCCACATTAGCTATGATGAATCATTCTATTCCAAAGAACTAATGGAAGCATTCTTAAATGGAATTAATGTATTGTTGTCAAAATTCAATTCTTCTGATAAATTACTGAAAAATATTCCCATTCGTGAAGAGATTGAGTTGGATGAGGATTTTGAAATCAAACTTGCCAATGAAGGAATAATCACAGACATGTTTGAAAATATAACTTCAGAAAATCCAGATAAAACTATCCTTATTGCTGAAGATGGCGAGCTAACATATGATGAATTAAATAAAAAAGCTAATAGAATTGCCAATGGATTAATCAAGCGTGGAGTAAACATTGAAGATAGAATAATGTTTATGATGAGAAGAAACAGCGATTTGATAGCGGCTGTTTTAGGTATTGTTAAGGCAGGTGCGGCTTTCATACCGATTGATCCAAATTATCCAAAAAACAGAATCAACCAGATATTGGAAGGCAGTGACTCCAAATTTGTCATTACCAGTTCACAAATCGAATATGATGGAGAAAATAGAATTGATGTTAATGAATTGCTTTTAGAAGAAGATGATTCCAATCCCAAAGTTAATTTAACATCAGATAATCTATGTTTCTTAATATATACTTCAGGTTCAACTGGAAAACCAAAAGGAGTGATGATTACTCACAGAGGAATCTCAAACTATATTGCAAATGTAAAAGAGAATGTTCCAATTTATGAACTAAACAACAAATGCAATAAATTCATTTCAATTTCCACTGTATCCTTTATTGTATTCTTAAGAGAAATATTCGGTACAATATTAAATGGACTGCCTGTTGTATTTGCCAATGATGAACAGGCTATTGATCCGTTGGAACTGGTGCAGTTATTCAGAGATACTGATGCAGAAGGTTTCGGATCAACACCCACAAGATTACTGGAATACCTGCAGCTTGAAGAAATTCAAAACGTTGTCGGCAGATGCAAAGTCATTATTGTAGGTGGAGAAGGATTCCCACCAGTATTGTATGACAGATTATCAAAATACACAGATGCAGATATCTACAATTCTTACGGACCAACAGAAGTGACAATAGCATCACATTACAAACTGATGAACAGTCCTGAAGTCACTGCAGGCTGGCCTATGCTTAATGTAGTTGATAAAATCATGGACATTGATGGAAATCAACTGCCTGCATACGTACCTGGTGAAATCTATGTAGGTGGAGCAGGAATCGCAAGAGGCTATCTAAACAACCAAGAACAAACTGAAAAAGTGTTCATGACATTGAATAATATTCCATATTACAATACTGGAGATTTAGGTAAAAAAGATGATTCAGGTGAGTTATATGTTCTTGGAAGAAATGATACTCAAATTAAGCTTAGAGGTTTAAGAATTGAATTGTCTGAAATTGAAGGAGCAATCGCAAATTATGAAAATATAACTCTTTCCAAAGTGGTAGTTAAAAAAATCAATTCAGTAGAACATTTATGCGCTTATTTCACAGCCACAATCGATATTAATATTGATGATTTAAAACAACATTTGATTGATTCAATTCCTGAATATATGGTGCCTTCATATTTCACACAAATGGAGGAATTCCCAAAAACACCAAACGGAAAAACAGACTTTAAAAACTTGCCAGATCCAATAATTGATAATGATGATTTCATCAATCCAAGAAATGAAATTGAAACAAAGATATATGAAATCGTGTCAGAAATTTTGGGTATTGATGAATTTGGTGTTAATACTGACCTATTCAGCATAGGATTAACTTCACTGTCAGTCATACAATTGACTTCTTCAATTTACAATAAGCTAAACGCTCAATTGAATGTTACTGAAATTTTAAACTATAAAACCATAGAAAAAATTGCATCAGAAATTAAAATCGATGCCTCTGAAAATGATGAAGTTCAGGAGCTATATCCATTAACTTCAAATCAGCTAGGAGTTTACTTTGACTGTATTAAAAATCCGGAAAGTCTAGCATACAACCTTCCGAAAAAAATCCAATTTACAAATGCAATTGATGCAAGTAAACTTAAATCATCCATTGTCAATGTAATCAACAATCATCCATACCTAAAAACAAGAATAATCATGGAAAACGGAGAGGTTTATCAGCAAAGAAGAGACAATTTGAAAGTTGATGATTTAATTAAAATTGTCGATGAAATCAATCTGGATGACTTCATAAAACCATTTAATCTTGAAGAAGGTCCATTATTCAGATTTAAAATAGTTGGCGATTCAATGCTACTGGCTGACTTCCACCATATCATTGTAGATGGAACCTCATTGAACATTCTTTTTGATGAAATCGCAAAGGAATATGATGGAAAAGACTATGACACAGAAGAAATCAATGGTTTTGATTATGCTTTAAGTGAAGAAAAGGTTAAGGAGTCTTCATTATATGAGGAATCAAAATTGTTCTTCTACAATAAAATTAAAGAGTTCGATGAAGCGACATTGATGACTCCTGATTTGAGCGGTGATGAAAATAAAGGAAAAGCATTAGAAAAAACAATATTTATACAAAAAGATAATATTGATGAATTCTGCGCCAAACAATCAATTACTCAAAACAATCTGTTTTTAGCAGCATCCTCATTTGTTTTATCAAAATTCGTCTATGATAAAAAATTGTTAATAGCAACAATTACAAACGGAAGATTTGAGTTCAACCAACAAAAAACATTAGCCATGATGGTTAAAACCCTCCCATTAACTTTGAATTTAGATTCTGAGTTATCATTGGATGAATTCTTTAGTTATGTTAATAAAGAATGGTTGGAAGTATTGACTCATTCATCCTATCCTCTGACAAAGATTTCAGATGAGTATGGATTCACTCCGGACTTTTTATATGCTTTCCACGGCAAAATAATTGAAGATTTAAAAATCAACGGAGAAAAGGTTGCAAGGCAATCTCTAGAAGAGGACAACCTTAAATTCAAATTAAATCTAAACATTGTAGAAGAAAATGATGAATATAAAGTTTTCATCAGATACAATGATCAATTGTATTCAGATGTGTTGATTCAAACATTTTTAGATAGTCTTTCTATTGTCATTGATAAATTCATTGATTTAAATCAAAAAACTCAACTTAAAGATATCTCAATAATTAAACAGAACCAAATATCCAAGGAAGACCTTGACTTTGTAGAATTGGATGAGTACAGGTTAAATAAGATATTTGAAAAACAGGTTGACCTTTATCCTAATGATATTGCAATATATGCCGAAGATGGAAATTTCACGTTCTCCGAGTTAAACGAACGTGCAAATAGAATAGCCAATGCTTTGATTAGGAGAGGTGTTGGTGCTGAAGACAAAGTAATGTTTATCTTAAAAAGAAACAGTAATGTTTTCGCATCAATATTTGGTATTCTAAAGTCCGGTGCAGCATTTATACCAATCGATTCAGATTATCCAAAAGACAGAATCGAGCACGTATTGACAGACAGCGATTCAAAATTCATCATTGTTGATGATATCATTAATATAAAAAACATTGATTTAACCGATTATGAAGAAAATATTATCCCATTAGATGATTTGCTTAAAGAAAACAATGTTTCCAATCCTAATCCTGAATTAAAAGCAGATAATCTTGCATATATCATTTATACTTCAGGTTCAACAGGACTTCCTAAAGGAGTAATGCTGGAGCATAAAAACCTTGCAAACTTTGTCTATCCGGACCCTAAAAACATTTACACATACGACCTTGCAACAAATGGAAAAGCTGAAAATTATAAGGCATTGTCAATTTCAACAGTGGCATTTGACATGTTGCTTCAGGAAACAATGACTGCAATGTTAAATGGCATTCCGATTGTATTTGCTAATGATGATGAATATAAAAATCCAATAACATTATGTGATTTAATAAACAGGACTGGAGCTAACGTTTACAGTGGTACTCCTTCAAGATTGCTGCAATATCTTGAACTTGATGATTTGAATGATGCATTCTCCAAATTCAAAATATTTGCTGTAGGGGGCGAAGGATTCCCTGCACAGCTATTGGAAGCACTGAAAGATATTGATGCTAAAGTGTATAATATTTACGGACCTACTGAAACAACGGTATGCTGTAACAATCGTCTGATTGAAGATGGTGAACTTAAAATAGGTAAACCATTATTCAATGTATATGAATCTATTATGGATTTGGATGCTAATCCGTTACCTCCTAATGTGATGGGGGAGTTGTATATTGCAGGATTAGGTGTTTCAAGGGCATACTTGAACCGTCCGGAAAATAATGCAAAAGCATACACTGAAATTAATGGCATCAGATTCTATAAATCTGGAGATTATGCTAAACTGCATGAAGATGGGGACATTTCCATTTATGGACGTTTGGACAATCAGATTAAACTCAGGGGATTGAGAATAGAGATTGGTGAGATAGAATCCATAATGTCTGATTTTGAACCGATTAATTCATTGGCAGTTGTTGTAAGAAAAATCAAGGATAATGATCATTTATGCGCATATTTCACAGTTAATGATGAATATAAAGTTGAAAATTTAGGCCCTAATGAGTTTTCATTTGATATTGAAGAATTAAAGTCACTGCTTAGTGAAAAATTGACTTATTACATGGTTCCTACAGTTTATATGGAATTGGATGAAATGCCTCAGACATTAAACGGTAAAACTGATTTGAAGAATCTGCCTGAACCTGAATTGATTACTGAATATATTGCTCCTGAAAATGAGGTTGAAGCGTTCTTTGCAAATACTTTTGCAGAAGTTTTAGGTCTGGATGAAGTTAGTGTTGAAGATAATTTCTTTGAAATTGGAGGCACTTCACTGCTCGTAACTAAAATTACTATGGCTGCTTTAAACCGTAATTATGAATTGAGTTATGGTGATTTCTTTAAAAATCCAACTCCAAGAATGCTTTCAGAATTCATTTTGGAAAATGAAGGCGGTAACTCTGCAAAAACAAGCAAATATGATTATTCCAAAATCAATAACTTATTGAAGAAAAATAATTTGGAATCCATGATTAATGGAAAATTAGATGAAGATTTAGGAAATGTTTTATTGACTGGTGCTACAGGATTTTTAGGTATTCATGTTTTAAAGGAACTTCTGGAATCTGAATCAGAAATGGTTTACTGCTTTGTAAGGTCGAGAGGTGATTTGTCTGGTTATGATAGATTGAAATCATTATTCTTCTATTACTTTGCAGATGATTTCAATGAAAAATTGTTCGATGAAAGATTGGAAGTAGTTGAAGGAGATATCACTGACTTCAAATACTTTGAAGAAATCATTTCATTTAATATCGATACTATCATCAACTGTGCCGCTAATGTAAAACACTTTTCATCCGGAACAGACATTGAAGATATTAACCTTGGTGGAGTGGTGAATGGATTGAAGTTTGCCCGTATGAAAAATGCCAAATATGTGCAGGTTTCAACATACAGTGTCGCCGGTGAAAGCATTGACAACTTCCCACCATTGGATGTCAACTATACTGAACATGATTTGTATATTGGTCAGGGAATTGACAACCAGTATATTGACAGTAAGTTTTTAGCTGAAAGGGCTGTGCTTGAAGCTGCTGTTGAAGATGATTTGGATGTTAAGATTATGAGAGTTGGTAATTTGATGGCCAGAAGTTCAGACAGTGAATTCCAAATTAATTTTGAGTCCAATGGATTTATCAATCGTTTAAAGGCATTTGTTACTATGGGCTGTATGCCGTATGAAATGTTGTCCAATAATGTGGAATTCAGCCAGATTGATATGACTGCCAAATCCATTGTGGCATTGTCCAAAACACCAAAAGAGTGCATTGTCTTCCATGCTTATAATTCCCATGTCATATCTTTTGCTGATATTGTTGAGATTATCAGACCTTTAGGTTTAATTATAAAACCGTGTGAAAATGATGAATATGAGAATGCTTTAAAAGATGCATTGGCAGATAAAACCAAACAAGAAGGTGTTTCTGGATTGATTACTTCTGTCGGTTCTGGAAAAACCAAAAAACAATGGGTTCCAGTTGAAAACAAATATACTACCCAAGTATTGTATCGTTTAGGTCTTAACTGGCCATTAATTTCAGAAGAGTATATTTACAATTTTGTTAAATATTTGGATGAACTTGATTTCTTTGGTAATTAGAGGGTTTTAGCAATGTATGAGAGAAATTATGATTTATTGAAAAGTAAGTTTGGTGAGTTTTTCCTGCCAACTTTATTTACTTCCATGGCTGGAAATATTTGTCTGTTTGTTGATTCTTTGATTGTGAGTTTTTTGATTGGATCATCAAACCTTTCTGCAATTCAGTTGGTTGCTCCGGTAATTACATTCGTTAATTTAATTTACTGGATGATTGGATTGGGTGGCAGTGTGTTGTGTTCTGTTTCAAAAGCGGAATTCAATGATGATAAAAGCAATAGTTACTTTTCGGTTTCGATTATTTCTCTTTTAGCTATTGGAATTCTGATTACTATTGTGGGACTGTTATTTTCTGGCAGTATTGTGCAATTTCTGTGTTCCTCACAGCCGGAATTGAATCCTTTAGTTAGTCAATATTTTGTGATGATAATTTTAGGAATGCCCTTTTTATGTTATATGATGAGTTTATCTTATTTCATTCGTGCTGACGGAATTCCTAATTTACCTTTTAGGGCAATTCTTCTTGCAAATATTGTTAACATATGCTGTGATATATTATATATGGGTGTCTTTAAAATTGGATTGGGTGGTGCTGCATTGGCTACTACAACCGGCTATGCAGTAGGTTCCATATTCATATCATATTACTTCTTTAAATCAGAGCGTACTTTGCAGTTTATCAGATTAAAATTAAACTCCATTTTTGCATATCTCAAAGAGATTGTCACTTCAGGTTTTTCTTCAGCCTCAACCCAACTGTATTTAACTTTAAAATTATTTGTTTTAAATTCATTGATAGGGATTTATATTGGAAAGTCCGGTTTGGTTGCATTTGGAATCTGTTATAATAGCCTATTTATTTTGTATATGTTTTTAATTGGAACTGCTCAAACAATGTCTCCAATCGTATCGGTTTACTTTAAGGAGGAAGATTATTCTGGAGTTAACTTTATTCTTAAAAGATCTTTGAAGATTGTTTTGGCTTCAAGTCTGATACTGTCAGTGTTATTTATTGTTTATCCGCAATCATTGCTGATGTTGTATAGTGTTAAAAATCCTGCTGATGTTCCTGTTGTATTGAATGCTTTAAGGATATTTGCAGTAAGTTATGTTGGAACAGCTATTACATTTTTATATACTTTCTATGCTCAGGCTATTCAGGAAAATACAATTTCAACCTTAATTTCATTATTGGAAGGTTTTATTCTTCCTGTTGCATTGTCATTTGGATTGTCCGCAGTGTTGGGTGGAGATGGAATTTGGATTTCCTTTGCAATTGTTGAAGCAATAACCATCTTATTTATATTTACATATTCAAGATATTACAATAAGAAGAGTAATGGAGAATATAAGGGCTTTTTCATCAATAGGATAAATGATATTGAAAATGTGTTTGAACATACTATAAATGGCAATATTGAAGATGCTGTGAGTTTGGCTCGTGATGTTCAGAATTATTTAAAGGACTCAAAATCATCAGCAATCGTTGCTTTAGCAATCGAAGAAATGTTGGTTAATATTATCAATACTAATGAAAATATTGATTTCATTGATGTTATTGTCAGAAACAATGAGGATAATGTTTTAGTTTCCATTAAAGATAGTGGTGTTGAATTTAATCCGATTGTTGAAAATGATGATTTGAAATTTGACAACATTGACATGTTAAATAAAGTTGCAAGTAAAATTGATTATTCAAGGGTTTTGGGATTAAACAGTACTGTAATAACCATTGATGAAAATAATCATTAATAATAATGGAATTATAAAATTAAAATTAATAACAAAAGTTTTATTTATAATTTCAAAAATAGAGTTATATGAAAAACATTATTCAAAGAGCCATATAAGTATACAATATTTTAATCTTATTTGGAAACATAACGCCTTTCTGATATTATTGTGCAATAATCCATTCGATTCTACAAACGGGAAAAGTTCAAATATATAACTCATTAAAACAAGATTAATTGTGAGGAAGATTGTTATGATAGTTTATTTTTCAGCAACCGGAAACTGCAGATATGTTGCTCGCCAAATTGCAGAGTCATTAAACGACGATGCAATATCTCTTCTAGACATTGCCGAGATTAATTTATCAGATGGTGAAACATTGGGATTTGTTTTTCCAACATATTTTTGGGGATTGCCTTCAATTGTCAATGAACTCTTATCAAAGTTGACAATCAGCAAATCTGGGGACAATTATGTTTTCCACATAGCCACTTACGGCACAACATCCGGACAGAATGCAGAATACGTTGAAAGACATCTTAAAAACAAAGGCATTGTATTGGATGCTAAATTTGCAGTTAAGATGCCTGACACATGGACTCCTACATATGACTTGAGCAATCATGAGGAGGTCCTGAAGTTGAATCAGGATGAAAAACCGCAGATTGAAGAAATAATCAACCACGTCAATAACAGAGACAACGGTGATTTCATCAAATCTCATATTCCAATGATTGTCTGCAAATTTGCGCAGGTCATTTACGATAAAAGAAGAAACACATCACATCTGCATGTTGAGGACACCTGCATCGAATGTGGATTGTGTTCAAAGAACTGTCCGATTGAAGCGATTGCAATTACAGATAAAAAACCTGTTTGGGTGAAAGACAAATGTGTGATGTGCCTTAAATGCCTGCACCATTGCCCTAAATTCTCAATCCAATATGATGATAGAACTAAAAATCACGGCCAATATCATCATCCTAAAAAAATATAATCATTTTAATTAGCACATCAGATGCATTTAAATCATGGGAAAAACAATGAATTCATTACAAAATGGCCATTCCCACATCTTTTTTTGAAAACATTTAAATACTCCAAAACATTAATAAATATTAAACTTATCATGATAAGTTTTAAAATCATGAAATATAAAAATAATCATTTGAAAAGGTGGAGAAAATGAATGAAATATTGTGGGCCGCATGGCCATGGATAGGATTCGGAATGGGAATAGTTTTACTCATACAGCTTTTATTTAAAGACAACCTGAGAAGCGACACCAACGTTTCAAGACTTAAAGACCCAACATGGCTTTCCTGGGCAATGGCAGCAGCGTACCTGATTCACGTAGCAGAAGAATACGGAATATACTTTGCAAACGGACAGTACATTCTAATCCAGAACTTCATCGACACAGGAATAAGCGCAATGTTCGGCGGAATACCGATGTTCTTCTTCCC
>NZ_JAFSNZ010000077.1 GCF_017447225.1 Methanobrevibacter sp.
CTTCATCCTCTTCATCTTCGTCTTCATCGAAGTTGAGATTACTATGTTCTTCATCCACTGCATATCCGTGCTCATCAAGCTCTTCCATGATGATTGCATCAAGTTCTTCTTCTTCCTCTTCTTCTTCAACTTTTTCACCGAGCAGTTCGGCAAGAGCTCTTTTGGTTACCTTAGCGAGGACTTCCTGATACTCAGGCACTCCGGTTTCACCAAGTTTTGCAGCTTCTTCGATAATAACAGGAACGTATTCTTCAAATACTTTGGAACGTTTTTCTTTTTCTTTAGCTGCTCTTTTAGCTCTGATGTGTTTTTGAAGCTGACGAGCCAGTTTCATGGTTGCCTGTCTGATTTCCTGAACGATTTCAGGTTCCGGTGAAACACTCTGTTTACCTGTTGACAGGTAAGGAACCTGGGTTGAAATAATGTTAACAAATAAAGTTAATGGGGTATTGTCCAGGTCTTTAAGACCGTAACGTTTCCAGTCAATGCTTTTTAAAGCTTCTGTAATAGCACAGCTTCCTGCATCGAAAGTCAGTGGAACTCTGTTAGCGAATCTCATGATTTCGGATTTTCTCTGTTCGTTAACTCTTCTACCGGAATCTCCTCCGTAAGCAAGACCTGCTTCAATAATGAAGGATACACCTCCTGCGTAGGTAACAGGTTTTCTTGTGATTGTTGTTACGAATTCAGGCTTGAGGATTTGTTTCATACCTTTTTCAATCTGTTCTGATCCGATTGGTATGAGTCCGTCGGTTGGAGGTGCCATGAATTTCATTTTCTTGAAGCAGTGAACGATAGCTTCAGCTTCAGGGAATGTCATGTCCTTAGGACGTTTGTTCATGTCAATTCCGGTCATTTCAGCTATTTCGTCAGCCCTTTTGTTGGACATCCTTGACATTGAAGATGTAAGCATGCTTTTATATCTTCTTTTGTCGGTGTTTTTAGCCATTGTCATTAAGTCGTCTGCGCTTACACCTTTAGGGTGTGGCAATACTTCTTTTGGCTGTACAGGAACAACATCTGCTGCTCTTTTAAAGATGTATTTGTGTCCTGTAGGGTCTCTGAATGTGATTCTGGCATGAGGGTTTCCGATCATTGTTCTTCTGATGTATTCGAAAGCACCCTGTTCCGCCATGGAGTATGAAACTTCCTTGAACTGCAGTTCGATGCACACACCGGTCGCTTCTGCAGGATAGTCTTCCCTTTCCATTAGGATACCTGTGTTGTTTTCCACATCCATCTGGAACTTCATTTTAACTCCTTTGATTTCATCTCCATCCTTGTAGCATGAAATTACTCGGGCAGGTTTACCTGTAGTCATCTGTGATAATAATACACAACCACTACAACCTAAACCCTGCTGTCCTCTGGACTGGATGTTTCTGAATTTGGATCCTGCAAACATTGTACAGTATACCTGCATAACGTAATCCTCAGGGATTCCAGGTCCGTTATCCTTGTGTCTTAATATGTAGTGTTCTTTATCAACACGTTTCAATTCAATATCTATGTCAGGTAATATTCCAGCTTCTTCGGCTGCGTCAAAACTGTTTGTAATCAGTTCGTGAAAAACAATAGTTAATGAACGGATTTTACCTGTAAAACCTAACATCTGCTTATTTTTACGAAAGAACTGTGATGGTGTTAAGCGTTGAAAGTCTTCATCCCAATCTAGTCCTACTTGTTGTTGAGCCAAATTGTTTTCCTCCTTAAATTTATATAATAAAATTATTTATTTAATAGATATATAAAACGAACCCGAGAGCATTTGAACAGTAATATTTTTACAGTACACTATCTGTGTCGTTGATAAATATGCATTAAATTAATAATAAAAATTGTAGAAAATATAGTTTTTGCACTATGTTACCTATATATGTTGGTTGAAGTATATAATAGTTTGCTATTCCTATCGATAATTTTTCAATTTGGAATCATTATTTTAATGGTGAGGTAAAAAAAATTAAATCAGTAACATGTAAAATGTTACTGAAGTGTTTCTTCGTCAAACTCAATTCCGTCCTTGAACTCAATCTTGTCATCATGAATTCCGACAAGATCCTTGAACTCCTTGAGCTTGAGTGTTTCTTTCTTGTTTTCCAAAAATCCGTAAACGGACTTGTGTCTGGAACCGTTAAGAAGCATTTCAACAGCTTCTTTTGCAACCATAACATTGTCCATTTCACCAATAATGGAAACGGTTTTGCCATAAACGGCCATATCGACTTCGGCCAGTTCAGTGATAAGTTCACGTGTTTTGCCGTTTTTACCTATGATTCTGCCTTTATATCTTGCGAGAGCCTTTTTGGATTTGCCCACATACAACGGCAATTTCATAATCTCAAGATAAATGTCATCATGAATCAGTTTTTTGGCAATTTCCGGATTAAAACCACGTGCGATAGCTTTCACGATATGATTGGCGTTCCAAACACCTAAAGGATCTTCCATATCCTCACGGGGAGTGATATAAACAGTCCCATCATCACTATCAATATCAAGTATTGTGCCGGTCAATTTTTCAATGGATTTCTTAACTTCTCCATTAGGGCCGATTAAGGCACCGACTCTGTTTTGAGGTATTTTTAAATAATCTGTTTCAGGCATTTTTATCACCTTCGTTAGTTAATTATTTGTAAAAAATTCTATTTATAATCTTTTACTTGCTGGTGGCTTATATAATTTGGCATTTCGATAATTAATTTAATATATTTTAAAAATTATACTAGTTATCTAGGTATTAACATGAATGATAAAATAATATTAGGTCTTCCGAAAGGAAGTTTGAATAATGTAAAAAGAGGAAATACTCATCAGCTCTTTGTAGATGCCGGTTATGAAGTTAAAGGATATGAACCTGGCGATGAGTCTTATGAAATAGAAATCTTAAATGATGAAGATATCGTAGCTTTTCTCACCCGTCCCCAATCCACTCCTGTGGAACTGAACAGGGGAATGGTCGACATAGCTATTGTCGGTGAGGACTGGATTAAGGAAGAATCCGTTTTAAGAAAAACAAACACCATCAAGCTCGGTGATTTGGACTATGGAAAAACCCGTCTTATTGTAGCACTTCCTAAAGAATCACCTTACGACAACTTATCAGACTTTTTCAGAGCAAACAAAGATAGGAAAACTCCAATATTATGTTTCACTGAATATCCAAACCTGACCAGAAAATTCTTCATGGAAAACGAAGCTTATCAGGAAATCTATGGTGATTCCGTGCCGTTCGTACAGGTCAGAGGTCTGACCGATGGGGACAATGAAATGGTACAGGTCATCAATTCAGACGGTGCTACAGAAGTATACATTGCAAAAGGTGCTGACTTGATTGTGGACAATACCCAAACCGGAAGCAGCCTAAGAAAAGCAGGCCTAAAAGAAATCGAAACAATTCTTCACTCATCAGCAGGACTTTATGCAAGTGAAAAATGCAGCGAAGAAAAGCTTGAAAAGGCTAAAATGATTTATGAGCAATTGTTAGGTGCAATAACTGCAAAAGCATATTTTGATGTAAAATTCAACATTGCAAACAATAAAATCGAAGAGGTTTCCAATTATCTGATTGAAAATAGGCTTTGTGCTGATGAACCTACTTTAACTCCGGGATCTGACTTTTCACAAATCAATGTTTTAATTCCAAAATCAAAATTCCCTGAAATGGTTGACGCCATCAAAGGATTTGATGCAACTTCCATCATCAGAAATGACTTAAAACAGTTAATCAATTAAACTCTTGAGGTTATTCCTCAGGATTTTCTTTTTTTAGAATTAGAATGGCTATTTTTATAATAACATTATTTAATTAATTTTACTAATTTTATCTTTGATAAAAAAATATTTATTTTATATGAACCATAGTTTTAATTAGATTTTTCTAGGTGTTTATATGATATTAACAATTGAAGAAATCACAAAAAGAACAACTCCAATAGCTATTAAACATGGTGTAAATAGACTATGTCTTTTCGGATCTTATGCCAGAAATGAAGCAAGAGATGGTAGTGATTTGGATTTTATCATGGATGATGGCGATGTGACTTCTTTAATTAAATATATGTCATTCGTCCAGGATCTGGAAGAAGAATTTAAATGCCATGTTGATTTAGTTTCAGCATGTAGCTATAATAAAAGTTTTTTAAATAAAATTAAAAAAGATGTGGTTATAATTTATGAACGCTAAAGATGAAAAAAATATTAAATGTATCATCCATTATTGTGAAGCAACTGCAAGTGACATAGAATATTTTGGAGATGACTTTAATGAATACTTAGAAAACGACCATTACCAAAGAGCATGTGCATTTAACATCATTCAAATTGGAGAATATATTGGCAGATTATCCGATGAATTCAAAGACCAATATCCAAATATTGCATGGAATAGCCTAAAAGCAATGAGGAATATTCATGCTCATGATTATGAAAGTGTAATTGAACATTTGGTTTGGAATACTATGAAAACAGAACTTCCGGAACTAAAAGAGTTTTTAGAAAGTTTATTTTGAATTAATTTATAGGTATTTGGGATAATGTCAGAAGCAGTTCCGATATATTGTAAAAATTGTGGTTATACTACATTCTTGGAAGAGGATACTGTATTTATAGTATCAAAATCTAAATTACATGAGCTTTCAATTTCTTTATTTAAAATCATAATGAATGAGGAAGATATAAGAATATGGGGATTCATCTTTTATAGTTTTTGTTCAAATTGTAATAAACCATTGAAGGTTTATTTGATTTTGGGTCGTGACAATAATAATGATATTATTAATGTAATATATAATAATTTGATTAATAAACAGTGCAATGATAAAAAATATTATTTGGGGGATATTGAAACAAGATTCCAACTTGTTGAAAAAAATAAATTCGTTGAACTAATTGATACTAATCCAAGATATTTTAACTCTATTTGGGAAATGGATAAGTTTTATTATGATGACTTTGAATCAAAAGAAGAAGCAATTAGTCATGTGCAGAATATAATTAAAAATCTTATTAATAATTATAAGGAAGATTATATAGAATATGCGTATTTTGTTGATACAATTACAGAAGAAGATAAACTTAAAATTTTAGAATTTAAGAATTATACTCATATTTATTTTGCATCTGAAGATAGTGATATATTAAGAAATGAACATTTTGAAAAAGTAATTAAATGCCCTATTTGTGAGAATAAAATTAAATTAAATTCATTAGATAAAAAGAAATGCCCTAAATGTAATGAAAAATTATATCGTGTTTTTGATGGTGAACCGATAGAATAATTAATGTGATTAATTATTAAAACTTAGGATTAACATATTCCCAAACTTCTTCGAAACTAGTTTTCACACCCAATCTTGTATATTCATTAACTAAGGTGTTAATGTCCCTTTCAAGCAGTTCTTTTGAAATTGGATTGTCAAGAACCACTGACTGGGATACATCAATTATCACAGGATTTTCATCCTTATTTAATATGTTGTAGTTGGATAAATCTCCATGAACCAGTTTGGCATCATTTACGAATTTTTTAAGTTCAACAAGCAGTTTGTTCCAGAATTCATCTGGATTTTCAGGGTTCCGGTTCTTAACTGGCTGTGCAGGATTTCCGTTTTCATCTCCAATAAACTCAATCAGCAACACATTATTTGAACTTGTGTAAGGTTCGGGGACATTGACTCCAGCATCATAGAGTCTTTTAAGGTTTTTATACTCCTTGGTAACCCAGGAATAGATGATTTTACGTTTATTTTTAGTTTTCACGTTAAATCTCGGATCCCCATTAAGATAGTAGTTCATCTTTTTAAAATCAGAAGTAGCTATCCTGTAAATTTTAACAGCTACAAATTTTTCATCCTTATTTATGCCTGTAAGCACATTGGCTTCCTTGCCTGTACTTATGGCTCCGTTTAAAACATCAATGTATCCCTGATTAGCTATTTTATACAGAGTCTCCAAAGTCAGTTTATCAAAAATCTCGTTACCAACTTTCCTATCTTCACTGTCTTTTTTTCTTTTCTGTGAATGAAGTTTTTGGTGTTTTGCGTCTGCTTTAGCTACTTTAGGATCCATTAAAATCAGTAAAAAAAGTGAATGGTGTGGTTACATTTTTAAGTAACCTTTTCTTTCAAGCCAGTTGGATTCTGTTTTGGTGTATCTCCAAATTACGTCTCCTTTTTCATCGGATTGGAAATCCCATGGTTTTACAAGGATAACGTCTCCTTCACGAATCCAAATACGTTTTTTCATTTTTCCCGGAATTCTGGTCATTCTGATGTGTCCGTCTGCGCATCGGACTTTCAGTTTACCGTGGCCCATGATTTGTTCAACTACTCCAGGAATTTCTCCCTTTTTAGGTGTTCTAACTCTTCTGTACTCTTGTTGATTATTATTAGGTTTAGACAAATACTCTCCTCCAAAATTTTAAGATAACTTATCACAATTTATATAAATTATTTATATATTTATAAATATACTATATATTAATTTATTGATTTTACAAAAATGGTGTTGAAATGGGAACTGAATTTTTAAAAATAAAAGAGTGCGATGAAGCACAGGACATTATTCAAGATTTGTTTGACAAATACTGCAGGCCGGAAAGCGAAGAGATTAACTGCGAAGACGCTTACGGCAGAGTGCTGTTCAATGACGTTTACAGCAGAATGGATTTTCCTCCTTTTGACAAGGCTTTAAAGGACGGTTTTGCAGTTTTATCCGAGGACACTTATGGTGCCAGCGAAGAGACTCCAAACACTCTGGATGTCATTGATTTTCTTGAAGCAGGTTCAATTACAGATAAGCATGTTGAAAAAGGAAAATGTATTGAAATCAGTACCGGAGCAGCAGTGCCTGAAGGGGCAGATGCTGTTGTAATGGTGGAATACTGCGAAAAATTCGACGACAAGGTCAATCTCTTTACAAGCGCAACACCTTCTCAGGATATCGCTAAAAAAGGCTCAGACATCGAAGAAGGCAAATTAATCCTTAAAAAAGGTGATGTCTTAACTCCTGGTAAGATTGGAGTATTGTTGTCACAGGGATTTAAAACCATTGAAGTTTACAAAAAGCCTACTGTCGGAGTCATATCATCCGGAAATGAAATCACCATGCAGGGCGAGGAATTGCCATTCGGTAAAATCTATGACGTTAACGGAAACATGATTAAAAACGATGCAATTTCCTGCGGTGCGGATGCAAGATTTTTAGGTGTTGTCCGTGATAACTACGACCAGGTAAAGGAAAAGATTCAGGAATCATTGGATGATGTGGATATCTTATTATGTTCCGGAGGAACTTCCGCAGGTCTTGGAGACATCATAAAGCACGTTATGGATGAATTGGGTGAAGTTCACATTCACGGAATTTCAGTTCAGCCGGGAAAACCGACAATTGTAGGTGTAATCAATGAAAAACTAATCATAGGTCTTCCGGGAAATCCTGTTTCAGCATTAATGATATTCAATGCATTTGTAGCACCACCATTGACCAAAGTTGCCGGAATTGAAAAGGAATTTGAGCAAAAAATAGTCAAAGGAGTCATGACAAGAAGAATCCACTCTCCTGTAGGACGTATGCAATACCAATTGGTGAAAGTAAACGGCAGTGATGTACAGCCGATATTCAAGGATTCAGGAGCTATATTTTCCCTATCAAGTGCCGACGGTTATGTAAAAGTAGAAAAATCAGTAGAACTCTTAGATGAAGGAGAGGAAGTAGAAGTTTATTTATTCAATTGAAATAAAATAATAATTAAGGTGTAAGTATGGAACATGAAATCAAAATTATTCCAGATCAAAAATTAGCGGTCATTAATTACAAAGGTCCAATCGAAGATTTAGACATTTTAGTCTCTAAACTCATGGGCTGGACAGAAGCAGAAGAAGTTCAAGTTGAAGGCGAACCTTTCATTGTCTATTACTCACCAAGACATGAAGTAAATGAAGGTGATGCGGTTTATGATGTAGGAATCGTTCTAAAAGAAGATGCCGATGAAAAGGACATTATCCGTGTCGTTGACATGGTTGAACATAAAATGTTGACAGGTATCCATGAAGGACCAATCGAAAACATTATGGACACATATCAGAAACTGGTTGACGTTTCCCAAAAAAACAACTATGATATCATCGGATCTCCAAAAGAAATACTAATAAAAAGCTTCCACAACTGTGACAATGAAAATGAATTTATTACAGAAATTCAATTGCCTATTATTGAAATGTAAGGTGATAAAATGTCAGAAAAAGATTTTGATGTAGATAAGGAAATTGAAAGGCTTTCTAGAAAAACAAATGTCAACATATTGAGAACAGAAAAATCTTTTGATAATAGAATCAGTCAGCTTGAAAAAGACATTGATAAGGTAATCAAATCAAAAGAAAAGTTTTTTGATGATTCTAAAGAATTAACATCCAAGCATGCCACTTCCAGTTATACTGACAATGCTTTGGAAAGATATAAGAAAAAGTTAAATAAAATTTAATCTTTTTCTTTTTCAAACAATTTTAAAAATGAATCCATCGGTATTTCAACACTATATTCGCTGAATGGATTGATAACCACACCATTTATATTTTCAGGATTATCGTCAATCATATCTGCCAGACTTGAAGTTTGAATGTCAATTGCAGATGTGTGGCCGTGAACCTCATCGTCATCAGTGTATAATGGAATGAATATGTCTCCGGCATCATTTGCAATTTTTAAAGGCTTGAAGCGCAATCCATCTTCAAATTGGATTGTATCCCCGACAGTAACGTCATCAAAATTAAGGTCTGTTGTTATCTCTATGGGCATAATCAGCTGAGCATTCATGATTTCTTCAATCAATGCGTCATTGTCCTCTTGTGTAACTTCACTCGGATGTATTTCAAGTAATTCTTTGATGTTATTCATATTAATCCCTACAATCCAATCACTTTCAGGTCATGAACAAGCAGTTTTGGAATGATGAATGGTCCTTTTTGCTTTATTTCGGATTTAAGACCATCACATTTTTTCATAAGCTCATATATGTTTCCGGAAATCATTGCCTTTTTAACTCCATCGCAGATTTCTCCATTTTCAATAGTGAATGCGTTGTTGGCCTCTACTGAAAAGTCACCTGAAATCGGATTTGCAGTATGTGCTCCCAAAACACTTGTGGTTAGAACTCCGCTGTCGATTTCATCCAATGCAACCTCATTTTTAAAGTTAAAGACCAGATTTGATGGGGAAATGCCCGGAGTTGATAAATAAGATCCTCTATAACCGTTTGAAGTGGTTTTACAACCTGCCTTATTTGCAGTGTAAATGTCATATATGAATGATTTTAAGACACCGTCTTCAACCAGTGCTGTTTTTTGTGAAGCGGTTCCTTCACCGTCTGCTTTGCAGGTTCCCATAGCTCCTTCAAGCAATGGGTCATCTGTAATGGATAGGTTTGAGTCAGTAATTTCTTCACCAACCTTATCGTGAAGAACAGATCTTCCCCTTAAAACATTTTCTCCGATAAATCCTTGAATGAATGTTGAAAGAAGTCCTGATGCAGCATAATAATCCAAAACAACATCACAGTCTTTAGTCTCAATAGATTTAGGATTGAGTGAGTCATGAGCCAGCTGGCAGACGTTATCAGTCAATTGTTCATATTCCAAATCCAGTTTTCTTGATGATACGTAGTCATATGCAGTTGCAAATTGCCCGTCCTTTTCAATATTAACGGATAATCCGCCGCTGAATCCAGTGCCTTCATCGTAAATGGACACTCCATTGGAATTCATTATTAAATCTGATTCTTTCATTGCAGAAAATCCTGTGGATGTTATTTCACAGTAATTTTCCTTTGACCTTGCAATGATATTTTCTAAAAATTCACAGCATTCGTCAAGACTTAAATCATCATAGCTTTTATCATATGTTCCTTTAACTTCCTTAACGTCTCCAGCAGCTGCAAATTCATAATTTTCATCAACTTTATTTAGTTTTGCATTGTCAAGGGCTTTCTGTGCGGTTTCGGAAATCTTATCCAAATCTGAAGTGTAAGCAAAACCCATTTTGTTGTCTTTAAGAATGCGGATTCCAACTCCACTTTCGATTTCTTCTTTGGCGAAATTTAAAATGTCTCTTTTGGATTCAACTTCAATGCATTCGCTGCTGGCTATATAAATTTCCCAATCGTCGGATAGTTTTTCAACTTCCTTAACGCATTTATCGGCAATTTCGTATATCATTTTATTCCTCCAATGCAAATTTAGTGATAGCTTCTGCAACGCCGTCTCCGAAATTGTTTTCACAGACATATGTGCTGATTTTTTTCAGTGAGTCATCGGCATTTCCGACAGCTATTTTGACGCCTGCTTCTTTTAGGAATTCCTCATCGTTTTCGCTGTCACCAATGGCCATCACGTTTTCCATATTGATTCCATTCTGTTCACATAATCTTCTGAGTGAACTTCCCTTATTCACTCTTTTGTCGGTAACATGAAGCGCAAAGCCACTGTCGTAGATTTCCAGTTCATCTACATGTTCATAATCCTTTAAAGCATCTTCAATCATTTCTTTTTTAATTGTTTTGTAAAATACGATTTCAGTTGCACGGTAGTTATTGTCATGTGAAGCATTTTTAGCGTATTCATCACCAAGTTTCTCTTTCAGGTGCTTGTCTGCATTTTCGATATACTCCCTGTTCACAAGTATCTCAACGGCATTGTCATTATAGCCTTCCTTGAAAATCATTCCTCCGTTTTCAGCTACAAGTCCTCCGCTGCAGCCAATCAGAACTTCTGCTGCATATGCGTAATTGACAACGTTTCCTGTAACGATTATTGTTGGAATGCCTTTATCTTCAGCAGCCCTAAGGGATTCGATTGCTGAGATGCATATTTTTCTTGTATCGTCAGTTATAGTCCCGTCAATATCAACAGCTATTGCTTCTATTTTCATGATTTAACCTCTTGAATATCTGTGTGCTATGTTACAGGTTCCTTCTTTACTTACCATACATGCTCCGATAGGGTGAAGCGGATTGCATTCGTTTCTAAATAATTTACAGTCTTCAGGTCTTTTAAGGCCTCTTAAGATTGGTCCGCAGATACATCCTTTCGGTGCTTCCTTAACATCCTTAACTTCGATATCGTATTTTTCACGGGCATTGAATTCTGCAAATTCGTCCTTTATCTCCAGGACTGAATTAGGTATTTTAGGAAATCCTCTCCATTCTCTGCTTGCAACGTCAAAGACATCATCAATCATTTTTGTTGCAATTTCATTTCCTTCCTCTTTAACTGCTCTTGCATATTCATTATCAATTTTTGGTGTTTCATTATGAATCTGTCTTAAAATCATATAAACTGACATTAAAATGTCTAATGGGTTAAATCCGGCAACAGCCTGTGGAATACCAAAATCTGTGGAAAAATATTCGAAAGGTCTGGTTCCGATGATTGTACAAACGTGTCCCGGTTGAATCAGTGCGTTCAGGCTGGTCTGACCGGAATTGATTAAAAAGTCAATTGCCGGAGGTATCAGTCTGTGGCAGGACAATACTGAGAAGTTTTCAGGAGGTGTTGAAAGCAGTTCTGCTGCTGTGGTCGGTGCGGTTGTTTCAAAACCGGCCGCCATAAATACCACATCATTATCTTCTTTTTCAGCTATTTCAATTGCTTTATTTATTCCATAAACAATTCTAACATCTCCACCTTCAGCTTTTGCATCTGCAAGTGATCCGTTTGAACCCGGAACTCTTAACATGTCTCCAAAGGTTGTGATTGTCACTCCTTTTTCAACCAGTTCCAAACATTCGTCTATCTCACGAGAAGGGACAACACAAACAGGACATCCTGGACCTGCAACAATTTCCACTTCGTCAGGCAGCAGGCTTCTGATTCCATTTTCCATGATTGTATGTTCGTGTGAACCGCAGACGTGCATTATCTTAACGGGTGTTGCTAAATCGTTAATTCTATCTAATAATTCTTTTGACATATTTTTCATTTTAACACCAAAGATTTAATATTATATTATATTAATATTAATTATAGGATATTAATTAAATTTTTTATATTAACTTTGTGATTCGTATGTTTAACAACAATAAAATTTTGGTAGTTATTCCGGCAAGGGGAGGTTCAAAAGGAATTCCGCGCAAAAACATTCGTTTGCTTGCTGACAGGCCTTTGGTTTCCTATGCTATTGATATAGCCAAATCCTCTCAATATGTTGATGATGTCGTTGTATCTACCGAAGACTCAGAAATTTCAATTATTGCAGAAAAATTTGGAGCAAGCATAATTAGGCGCTCTCCAGATTTGGCGGGAGATAGAATCCCGATTGACCCGGTTGTTTTTGATGCAACAGTTCAAAAAGAAAAACAGGCTTTCGATGAATATGATATTGTAATTACCCTGCAGCCGACTTCTCCTCTCCTGAAAGTGGAAACGCTCGATAGAGCCATACAACAGTTTGAGAGTTTTGATGTCGACACTGTCATTTCTGTTGTGGAAGATAAGCACTTGCGATGGGGTTTCAACGAAGAGAGCAATCGCTTTTTCCCGTTATATTCTGAAAGGGTCAATGACCAATATCTTCCAAGGGAATTTAAGGAAACCGGAAGTATTTTCGCTACAAGACGTGGATTTTTAACCCCTAACTCAAGATTAGGTAATAATGTCCGGTTAATCGAGCTTTCAGGTGAAGAAAGTTTGAGCATTGAAACTCATGAGGACTGGTGGATTGCTGAACATTATATTAATAAGAAAAAAATGGCTATTGTTGTTAAGCCCCAAGATGAAATGGATTCTAATCACATTTACAGAAGCCTTTCCCTGGCGTCAAAGCTGTTCATCGATGACTTCATGTTCTTAATCGATGAAAATTATGAGTTGGGCATAAACACTGTTGAAAAGTTCAAGCACCCATTCAAGTTATTCGACGGTAAAGACGAATTATTTAAATTATTAAAAGAATATCATCCTCAAATTGTTATCAATGATATACTCGACACCACAAAAGAGTATGTTGCTCACTTAAAAGAGTCTGGATATTTTGTAGTTAATTTTGAGGACATAGGCATGGGCTCAGAAGATGCTGATGTTGTGTTCGATGCATTGTACGAGCATGACGGAGGATTTGGAAATATATTCTCAGGATCAAAATATTATATTTTAAAAGACGAATTCTACTTTTTACCTTCCAAAATTGTCGGTCCTGAAGTGAATAATGTGCTGATTACATTTGAAGGTAGTGATGAGGCTAATCTCACTGAAAAGGTATTGGATTCAGTTCTGGCAACAGGATATGCCGGAAGAATAAACGTGGTTTTAGAAAACAGATTCTCTTATAAATCAGAGCTTATTGAAAAATATGAATTGACCAACAATGTTCAGATATATTCTGACGTAAATAATGTCGGGGACTTTATGTTAAAAGCAGATATTGTAATTACTTCTGCCGGAAGAACGATGTATGAGGTCTGCTGTATAGGAACTCCATGTATCTGTATCTGTCAAAACGGACGTGAACAGACTCATGCATTCGGAAGTCACAATAACGGATTTATCAATATGGGTCTTGCAGATACGTTGTCTGATGAGGATATTGCTAACCAGTTCAAAATCGTATGGCAGGATTTTGAATTAAGACAGAATATGAGCAATCTGATGAAAAAGGTTGATTTGAAACATGGTTATGAAAATATCCGTTCTGTTGTGGAAGAGAGATATTGGACCCGTGAATTTTAAAGAAAATAGGTGAAATTATGAAGATTTTTCACAAAAATCCATATTTGATAGCGGATATCGGTGTAAACTATTATGATATCGCTGAAAAAGAAGAACTGTCACTGATGGATGCTGCCAAACTGATGATTCTGGAAGCTAAAAAGTGCGGAATAGATGCGGTGAAATTCCAGTCATATAAAACAGAAAACATCGTTTCTAAAAAAGTCCAAAATTTGGATGATGAATATCTGGCTTCACTCTTTGATTTGTTTAAAAAATATGATGAGTTCGGACATGATGAATTTCGCCAATTGGCTGATTACTGTAATGAAATTGGCATAAAATTCTTATCAACACCTCTCGATACAGAATCTGCA
Source organism: Methanobrevibacter sp. (assembly GCF_017447225.1). Lineage (GTDB taxonomy): Archaea > Methanobacteriota > Methanobacteria > Methanobacteriales > Methanobacteriaceae > Methanocatella. The sequence goes on from NZ_JAFSNZ010000077.1 coordinate 14,075, forward strand.
GATTATCTTGATGAGTTTATGGATATCTATCCTTTATCATCCTCCGACTTAACGAATATTCCTTTTATTCAGTATATTGCAGGAAAGAACAAACCAATTCTATTGTCCACAGGTGGCGCAACATTAAATGAGGTAAAACATGCTGTCAGAGCTATTGAAGATGTATCAACAGTTGACATTGCAATAATGCACAGCATATTATCATTTCCAACAAATTATCAGGATGCCAATCTGGCAATGATTAAGGATTTGGCTCAAAATTTTCCAGATTATGAAATAGGCTATTCTGACCACACAATATCTGACTCAAACATGTTTGTATTAACAACAGCATACAATTATGGTGCAGTTGTCATTGAAAAACATTTCACTCTAGACAAATCCCTTCCGGGGGATGACCACATTCATTCAATGGATCCGGAAGACGTAATGACTTTCAAAACAAACATCGGATTTTTATCTCAAATCAGAGGTATGAAAAACAAACAGCCGTTAATTTACGAATCATCCACACGCCGTGCTGAAAGACGCTCAATAGTTCTTACAAAATCAATTAAAAAAGGAGATGTAATTTCCAGAGACATTTTAGCATTCAAAAGGCCGGGAATTGGAATATCTCCCGATAAATTGGATGAAGTCGTTGGAAAAACGGCTTTGGTAGACATCGAAGAGGACACTCTAATTGATTTTGATATGTTTGAATAAGAGTAACATTTATTAATAACTTGTGTTTAATTAATAATTGGTGTTGTCTATGAAATTTTGTTACGAATGTGGATATAAATTAGAAGGATTTGAAAAATTCTGTCCCGAATGCGGAAAAGAATTCAAAAGTCCTGAAGACACAGAACATTTTCTAGAATCAATTTTCAACCAGTTCATAAGTGATGTAGATAGAATAAAAAAGGAAACTATCCAAATGTTTGATGAACTCGATGTTGAAGATGCATTGGATGATTTTTCTAAAAACTCCAAAAAAGCTTTGAATAGAGATATCATCTATATTAACAGAGCCCGAAGTAAACTGGAAAACTCCGGTGATAACCAAAGAGTCATCTATCTGTGTAATAAGGCGTTGCTTGTTGATGAACTTAATTGGGAAGCATATTATCTGAAAGGAAGAGCATTATTTAATTTGGAAAGATATGATGAAGCTATTGAAGAGTTAATTAACTGTTTGGCTTTAAATGAAGATTATGTTGATGCCAGATTATATATCGCTAAAGCATATAATTCAAAAGGAGATATTGGATATGCGCTTAAGGTATATGATTCCGTATTAAACATTGATGAAAAGAACTTTGAAGCTTTATGCGGAAAAGCACTGATATTTTTCGATCAGAAAGATTATTTCGAAGCTGAAAAATACTTCAGCAAAGCGAATAACTTCTCAGTACTGCCTAAGGATTACAGGTATAAATGGGATGTATGTTCTAAAAAACTTAAAGAAGAGTAAATCTTCTTTTTATCTATTTTTAAATTAAAAAAAGAATTAAAATTAAAATTCTGAAGAACAATCTGCAGAATATTTGCTTAAAAGCACTGCACATTTATCAATGGTTTCAGAATTTAATTTAATTGTACTGGTCTGAATTGTATTTAATAATTCGTCAATAAATAAGTCTTCGTCAGTCAAAGGCATATTTATGACAACAACCTCATTATTAATGAAACCTACCAATGGTTCAACAAAACAGTTTCTGATATTGTTTTCATTGAGGAAATTAATCAAATCTTCTCCTAGAGTCAATGCTTTTTGTTTAATAGCATTGTCCTGTGAGAATTTAGCCTGTTTTGTAGTGTATTTGAAGAGTTTTTGATTTCCCACATTTGTGATTTCAAATCTCTCCTGGTCTTTTTCGGCTGATTTAATTAATTCTATATTCTCATTTTCAGAATTTAATCTATTTTTAGGATTATACTTTTGAGAAAGGAGTGCATAGATTCCTGTAGGTCCAACAACAACGTGGTTAATTCCAACAGGTGAAGTTGGGGTTTTGACATTATAGAAAACATAATAGTCTTCAGGTAAACTTAACAAGTGTTCTCTGATGATTCTTGTTCTGATAGTAGTTTCTTGAGTATCTCTTGTTCTATAAAGTCCATAAGCTATAATGACTATTCCTATCAATAAAGCTGCAAGCCCTATTCCACTATTGACAAATACAACTTCAATTATACTTAAAACAAATATTACAACACCTGCAATGATGACATATTGGTCTGTATTTAAATTTTTGATATCAAAATCAGGACCGTCATCATTTAGCTTGTCTGTTGAAACGATTCCGTCTCCAGGTTCTTTGATTGAAATTTTATCTAAAATTCCATCGAGTCTGCCTTTCGTTTCCTTTTCAGGAGTTTGATAATATACTTTCATTCCTTTGAAGAATTCGTCTTTAAGGAATTCTTTCAGGATATTATAATCATTAGTTTTTGGAAGGGCAAATTCTTTACCGAATTTTGATAAGACCGGTTCCGGAATAGTGGTCCTAGCTGTTCTAGTATTATTTTCAACTTGCATTCTTTCTTCTTCAAGCTCTTCTTCTGCAATTTTTTGCATCTGATCTTCTGAGAAGAAATTTTCAAGCTTATCAGTAATGGATTTTATGGAGCGTGCGTTATCTTCTGCTTGCTCTTCAATTTCTGGAGTTTCACTTTGATTTTTTCTAATTTCCGCAAGTTCTTTTTTTCTCTCATCAATGTATTGATCCAATTCTTTATTCATTTCTGAGTCAAGATATCTTAAAGAACCTCCGCAGCTGTCACATTCATAGTCAAGTATATTGTCGCTGGCTTTTATTTTATATTTCAATCCGCAATCTTCACATTGAACAATCTGCGAATTATCATATTTTATTGAGCTTAAAATACCTGAGCTGGAGGATGATTGGCTATTAGAATAATCTTCTAAAAGTTCTAAGTCTCCTGCACATGAAGAACATTCGAATGATGAAATATCGTCATTATCATCGAGTTGGTATTTGGCACCACAGTTCTTACAACATACAACTTTCATAAATATCCTCTTTAAATTGCCTTTATGGTATTATTTATGATGGGTTTTTATTATTAAATATATTCATTTATATGAATTTTCACTTCCATAATAAACATTTAAAAATTCAGTAATTTTAAAAATAAATATGTGATTTGGATTCTAATTCATCCTGTTCGTTTATATAAATATAAGTCTTCAATCTGAGTGATTTCAGTATAATTTGTCAGGTTTTCCTGCTTTACATTCGATATATAATAGGTAACATTGCTGTCTATTATTTCCTGGGTAAATGAGTTCGGAATTCCTATGACGTTGTTGCCCAGATACCAGAAATACGGCCGTATATTGTAAACACCAATCTTTAAATCACTCCAGTTGTCTGCATCAGCTTTGATATAGTCACTAATCTCTTCGGGAGCATTGAACGCATTCGTATCCTCAAATGTGTATGTAAATGCAAATCCCTGAATTAGAAAGAGGACAATCAAAATCACCGGCAGTATCTGCTTTTTGCCAATCTTTTTATTAATTTCTTCCACTCCCACCATCAGGAAGTATATCAATGGCGGAAATGTAGGCATAATGTATCTGTTGACCTTAATCACGTAATAAGACTGGAATATCAGGTATGCCAATATCCAGCATATCATTGCATATCCCATTTTGCTTTCACTGTCTTTTCCAATCAGAAACAGTCCGAAAAATACCAGTATTATCGTTATTGTTGAACTGAACATTGAAAATGTTAGAAGAGCTATTAGGCATAATATGATTCCAATAATTTTTTCACGATTTAAGTCTAATTCGTTTTTCCTTACCCATAAAAGCGCTCCAACAGCTAAAATTAAAAATACCAATCCGGATAATACAGTAGGATTACTCAGTGCTGGGGTCTTGGCGACGAATGTGGTATTCGCTGAGGAAATAAAATTGGGCATGTTCACAAGATAATATGTGAAATCAGGATTATATGAGCTGTCGTGTGTGGATCCGAGATTTCCTCCAACACCACTTACAAACAAGCTTCCGAAACCCAGATTACCGTTTCCCATAATCAGGATGACTGCCACAATAATCAAAAATAAAATGACTCCTATAATCAGTCCTTTTTTAATGAATTCATATTCCTCAGTTTTGATTTTCAATGAATTTTCATACAGATAATAAAGCACAAGCGCAGGCAAAATCAATCCGACGGTGTATCTTGTGAAAAATCCCACAACAAGCAATGGGAATACATAAACGTAGTATTTCGGATTATTTTTTATGGCCAATATGGTCAAATAAACAATCCAGATGCTGATGCTTACTGCAGGAATATCCAGGCTTCCGTTAGCCAGCCATGTCAGGTTGAGTGCAAGGGTTGTATAAACGACAGTTCCTGTAAAACTCAATAACTTGTCAAATCTTAATCTTAAAAGCAAATATAACCCAATATTTCCCATTATGGCCAGTATTCCTGTGACTATATAGATTGAAATCCTGTCAACGAGACCTATGTCGAATAATAGTGATGTTAAAAAGCAGATTATTGGAGATAAGAATATGTTGTTTGTCGCATGGATGTTGGTTCCTGCAAAATACTGTGCATTCAGCAGGTAAACGTAGACGTCAGAGCAGTAAATGCCCAGATCCATATTAAAACTGATATAATAAATTACTAAGGCCAAGCTTATCAATGTAATTAATGCCAGTTCCTTTTTGTCTTCAATATTAAAGTTCATTCAAATCACTTAAAATGAGCCTATTGCAAATGAAACAAATGCAATCAGCATTCCGATTTTCAGATATTTTGATGTTTTTGATGCGGTTTGCGTATCCTGATTTCTTATTATTAATATTGCGGAATAAACAAACAGTATCACTGCAATCGCTATGATAATCAGGTAATATATGTTGAATACATGCTGAATGTATAATAATGGACATAATGCGCAGTCTAGAATAATCAGAACAAAGGTTATTATTGCAGACAGCCTTTCTCCGTAAAGAATAGGAAATGTCCTTGCACCTTCTGCCTTGTCTCCTTCGATGTCTTCAATATCCTTTGTTATCTCACGGGCGGTTGTCATGACAAAGGCAAAGAATCCTAAAAATGTTGAAGTCATTATCATCTGTTCTGTTCCGATGGAAAATCCTCCGAATGTGAAACATAATCCGGTCATGAATCCAACTGTTAAATTGCCGATTAATGGGGTTGATTTCAGTTTATATGCATATAGATAAAGGATAACGTCTGCAATCAATACTATTATGAATGGAATCCAGTTGTTTGTCAGATAACTTATCAGGAATCCGCATATTGTTCCTCCCAAAAACAGTAAATATGCGTAGTTTCTGGCTGTTTTAAGGCCAATTCTTCCTGATGGTATTGGTCTTGAGGGCTTATTGATTAAATCGATTTTATAATCAAAATAATCATTTATCACATTTCCAGCACTGATTTCAAAAAATACTGCTAATATTGCAAGTATTATCGGTATGGAAATCGTATGACCCACAATTGCTACAAGCACAATAGCAATCATTGCCATCACAACATTTCCTGGCCTAAGTATTTCTATGTATGGATTCATTTCATTTTCCCCATTAATATTTACATTAATCAATAATTATATAAACTATGTTAAGTAATACATATATTAGTATATTATTTATTTAATTTATATTATTACTTTTTAGCTGGTGTTAAATTGAACAAGATTAAAATAGCAATAGTCGGTATAGGTAACTGTGCAAGTTCACTTATTCAAGGAATTCACTATTATGATGGAAAAAACCCAGAAGATGCAATCGGTTTGATGCACTGGGAAATCGGCGGTTACAAACCTAGCGATATTGAAGTTGTGGCTGCTTTTGATGTTGATAAAAGAAAAGTAGGAAAAACAATTGATGAAGCAATCTTTGCAAAACCAAACTGTACAACTGTTTTCCAGGAAGATATTCCTAAATATGATGCTAAAGTAAGCATGGGTCATGTTTTGGATGGTGTTGCAGAACACATGTCCAATTATGATGATGAATTTACTTTTGTCGTCAGCGATGAAGAGCCTGTTGACGTTGTGGAAGTTTTAAAAGAAAGCGGTGCTGAAATTCTTGTAAACTATTTGCCTGTAGGATCAGAAAAGGCTGCAAGATACTATGCACAATGCGCTCTTGATGCGGGAGTGGCTTATGTTAATTGTATGCCTGTATTTATTGTAAGTGATGATGAATGGGATGCTAAATTTAGAGAAAAAGGAATTCCTATTGTAGGTGACGATATCAAAGCTCAAATTGGTGCAACTATCACTCACAGAACACTAGCTAGTTTATTTATGGATAGGGGAGTAAAATTGGACAAAACCTATCAAATTAATACTGGTGGTAATACTGATTTCTTAAATATGCTTAATAGGGACAGATTAGACTCTAAAAAAGAATCCAAAACTGAAGCGGTTCAGTCTGTTCTTAAAGAAAGAATGGATGATAGGGATATCCATATCGGACCTAGTGACTATGTCCCTTGGCAAAATGATAATAAACTATGTTTCCTCAGAATGGAAGGACGTACCTTTGGTGATGTTCCAATGAACATCGAACTCAGATTAAGTGTTGAAGATTCACCTAACTCTGCAGGCTGTGTAATTGACGCAGTAAGGTGCTGTAAAATCGGTTTAGAAAGAGGTGTCGGTGGTCAATTAACTTCTATTTCTTCTTACACCATGAAACACCCTCCAATCCAATATACTGATGACGAAGCATATGACAATGTTGAAAAATTCATTTCTGGCGATTTAGAAAGATAATTTTTCAATTTTCTTATTTTTTTATTTTTTTGCAAATTTATTAATATATGTAATAATAAATATTAATACATAATCTATTGAAAATTATTATAATTTATTCAAATAATTTTAAAGAGGTGTTTAATAAATGGCTAAAGTAAGATTTACTGAAACTGCACTTCGTGATGCTCACCAGTCTTTGCATGCAACCAGGATGAGAACCAGAGACATGATTCCTATTGCAGAAGAAATGGATAAAGTGGGCTATTTTTCTGTAGAAGCATGGGGAGGAGCAACATTTGATACATGTATCAGATACTTAAATGAAGATCCTTGGGAAAGATTAAGAAATTTGAAATCTGAATTCAACAAGACTCCAATTCAAATGCTTTTAAGGGGACAGAACTTAGTAGGATACAAACACTATCCTGATGATATCGTAACAAAATTTGTAGAAAAGTCTTATGAAAACGGTGTAGACATATTCAGAGTTTTTGATGCTTTAAATGATATAAGAAATATGGAAAAAGCTATTAAAGTCGCTAAAGATCAGGGCGCTCATGTTCAAGGTACAATCAGTTATACAATAAGTCCAGTTCATACTTTAGATGATTTCGTTGATTTGGCTAAGGAACTGGAAGCACTTGACTGTGATTCTGTAGCAATCAAGGATATGGCAGGTTTAATTACACCGACCGCAGCATATGAATTAGTATCAAAATTAAAAGAAGAAACAGATTTACTCGTAGATTTACATTGTCACTGTACCAGCGGAATGACTCCAATAAGTTATTATGCTGCATGTCAGGCTGGTGTTGACATATTGGATACAGCAATTTCTCCATTGTCCTGGGGAACATCACAACCACCTACCGAAAGTATGGTTGCAGCATTACAGGGAACTCCTTATGATACCGGATTGGACTTAAAACAATTAACTCATATCAAAGAATACTTTGATGATATCAGGGAAAAATATGCATCATTGCTTGATCCTATTGCAGAAAGTATTGATGCTGACGTATTATTATACCAAATTCCTGGAGGAATGCTTTCAAACCTCATTTCCCAGCTTAAAGAACAAAACGCATTGGACAGATATGATGATGTGCTTGAAGAAATGCCTCGTGTAAGAAAAGACATGGGTTATCCACCACTTGTAACTCCAACAAGTCAGATTGTCGGTATTCAGGCCGTAATGAATGTTTTAGGTGGGGAAAGATATAAAACCGTATCAAATGAAGTTAAAGAATACATGAAAGGTAATTATGGTAAACCTCCAGCACCTGTCGATGCAGAAATTTCCAAAAAAATCATTGGTGATGAAGAGGTAATTACCTGCAGGCCTGCTGATTTACTTGAACCTGAATTCGACAAATTCAAATCAGAAGGTATGGAAAAAGGATTTGTAAAATCTGATGAAGACGCTTTGACTTATGCATTATATCCACCAATAGCTCCTAAATTCCTTAAAGGGGAAGCTGTTGAGGAAGAGCTTAAAGCTCCATCCATTGCAGATGACACTGAAATCGGAATTCCAACACAGTATAATGTTGAAGTTGACGGTGATGTATTTGAAGTCAAAATCATGCCTACGGGATTCATGGAAGTTGAAGAAACCGAAAAAGGTCCGTTCACTCCTGTTGAGGGCGGAGTATTCTCAACCATGCAGGGTATGGTAATTAAACTCAACGTAAATGTCGGAGATAAAGTATCTGAAGGCTCCACTATTGCAGTTATCGAAGCTATGAAGATGGAAAACGATATACAATCTGAAATTGCAGGTGTCGTAAAAGAAATCTTCGTAGAACCTGGTGATGCAGTAAGTGCCGGAGATATTTTAATGGTTATCGAATAGGATAACCTTTTTTTCACTTTTTTTACTTTAATATCAATTTTTTTTAAAATTATTTAGACAAATTTAAATATTCTGATTTATATAATAATTAATATCGAAGTTTATATATAAACTTTGAATATTTTTTAGGAGACAAAAAGATGAAAAACTACTTTGACATAAAAGATAAAGTCGCTCTTGTCACTGGAGCATCTTCCGGTCTCGGTTGGCAAATTGCACAAGCATATGCTAGTCAAGGCGCAAAATTAGCATTATTCGCTAGAAGGGAAGAAAGACTTATTGAAAACAAAAAACAACTGGAAGACGAATATGGTGTAGAAGTAATGTATGCTGTAACAGATGTCGGAGACCCTGAAAATATCGCAGAATCTGTTAAAAAAGTAGTGGATCATTTTGGAAGAATCGATATCCTTGTAACTGCTGCCGGTATGGGTAACAACAAACCTGTAACCGAACAAAGTACTGATGAATGGGATAGACACATCAAAATTGATTTAAGTGGTGTTTACTACACTTGCGCTGAAGTAGGAAAAGTAATGATTGAACAAAACTATGGTAAAATCATCAACATCGGTTCAATCCACTCCCGTGTAATTTTCCCTGGTGGAGGAATTTCCGCATACTCCTCAGCTAAAGGTGGAGTAATGAACTTAACTAAAAACTTGGCTGTCGAATGGGCAAAATATAACATTACCGTTAACGCTATCGGTCCTGCAGTATTTGCAACTGAATTAACCACTGAAAGTATTGAAATGGAAGGATTCATGGACTTGATTGCTGCTTACTGTCCAATGCAAAGACTTGGTGAACCTGGTGAATTAGACGGTCTTGCAATTTACCTCGCTTCCGATGCTTCAAGTTTCTGTACCGGTCAATTAATCTGTGTAGACGGTGGTTGGACAGCTATTTAAGTGTAATTTTGAATTACACTTCTTTTTTTTATTTTTTTAGTTAATCTAAGTTTTTAAAAAGAGTTACTAGAATTTTCTAGTAAAAAATTATTTTTCATAAATGGTTAAATCTTCGATTCCTGTTTTTTTTAAATCCTCTTTTTTTACAAATACGCATTTTTAAACAAAATATTCTTTTTTTAAAGGGATATGGTCTTTTTAGAAAATCCTTATTACTGCTCAAATGCTCTTGGAAAGTCGATTTATATTATATATAATAAAAAATTATTTAACTAATTCGTTGGTTGTGATTAAATGACTGATTATACAACTGAAGATGTTTTTAAAATTTTAAATAATATAAGAAATAATCCTTATGGGGTAAAAGATTCGAAGCATATGATGGGTAGAATTAATAAGAGGGATTTGGATGCAAATGAAATAATTAAAAAAGTATATCAGGAAATTCCTGTTGGTGTACAAAAATCGTATAATACTAGCAATAAATTTGAGTTAATATATGAATTTTCAACTAAGGAGGATTTATATGTTATAATAAATATAGATAATTTTGAAGAAATTACTATAGTAACATGCATTACAAAAAATATTTCAAAAAGGGAGCATGATTAATATGGTTGTTAAGAAAAATGTTTGTTATTCTTATGATAATGAATTGGATGTTGCAGTAATTACTGTTAATGAGGATTATAAGTACAAAGAATCTATTAGGTTAGATTTTGGTGTGTATTTAGATATTGATATTAATAATCATCCGGTATCTTTAGAAATTGTTGATATTTCTAAAATCTTGAATGTGAATAAAGATAAACTCAATAATCCAAAAATCATTACTAATATTCTAATTAAAAATGGTTTAATTAAAGTTTCTGTTTTATTTAATTTTAAAAATGTTGAAGAAAAATATGTAAAAAACATAGCTAATGATTTCAATATCCCTGAAGGGGAAACAATTTTAGCATAATGTTTTTTTATTTTTTTTATTTTTCATAAATGGTCAAATCTTCGATTCCTGCTTTTTTAAATCCTCTTTTTCGTCTCATGCAGCTTTCACAAACACCACAGTGATGTTCATTTCCTTTATAGCAGGAATAACTCAAATCCATTGGAGCACCTATTTCAGCACCTAGTTTTACTATTTCATCTTTGTCCAAATCAATGGCAGGAGCTTTAATTTCAATATCGATTGGAGATCCGACTTCAAACAGTTCATTGAATTTTTCAAGGTATTCTTTTGAATTGTCCGGAAAAGTGTTTGCTTCTTCCTTATCCCATCCGACGATTATTATTTCAGCGCCAATGCTTTCAGCGTATGATGCGGCTATTGAGGTGAATACTGTATTTCTTGCCGGCACCCAGACGCTGCTTGCACTTTCTGAGGATTTTTCCACATCATCCAAATCATCAAAGTCAACTTCCGGAATATCCTCATCGGTGTTTAATGTGGAAGTGCTGATTTTACTTAACCAGTCCAGGTCAATTACGTGGTGTGTAAAACCCATCTTTTCACAGATTTTTTGAGATGCCTCAAGCTCTTGGGTGAAAGCCTTTTGCCCATAGTTGAATGTAATTGCATGAATTTCATAATCTTTTGCATAAACGCTTGCTGAAACTGTACAGTCAAGCCCTCCGGATAGCACCGCTATTGCTTTTTTCATTTTATCATCTCTTTGACTTGCCTTAAACTTAAGTTCTTTTCATTGGCGATTCTTTTTAAATCTTCATATTCCGGTCTTTCGGAGATTACCTCTCCGTTGACATATCCTATTTTGAAGGTAACTTCATATTCATCCCCTTCAATTTCAAAGGTTTTTTTTACAAATTCCCTTTTTGCTATTCCTCTGTGCAAATTCGGGGCGATTCTTATGCCTAAACTGCCTGTATGCTTGAAGATAAGATTAACCAATTCGTCACGTTTGCTTTTTTTAGCAATGACTTTCAAGAGACTTCCCTGACGATTTTTCTTCATTATTATAGGGGTTATTGACACGTCAGATGCTCCGGCATCAAGCAATATGTCGAATAAATAGCCGATTTCTTCGCCTGTCAGATGGTCAATATTGGTTTCAATGACATCAACAGTATCACTTTTACCTGCTTCTTCAGTACGTATTATTCTTAATACGTTCGGATGGTCGAAATCTTTGCTTCCTGCACCATATGCGACTTCACTTACTTTTGCCTGTGGAATGAACTCTTTTATTTCATCACAAATCTCAGCATATATTGCACATCCGGTTGGTGTTGCAAGTTCGCTGTCGACAGGTCCTCCGACAAAATTCAAGTCTTTTAATATTTCAAGGACCGCAGGCACTGGCACGGGCAGTGTTCCGTGGGCGGTTTTCACCCGTCCTCCTCCAACAGCTATTGGAAGGCCTATGATTTTTTCCTCATTTAATTTCAGGGAGTAGTATGCCCAGACAGATCCGATTACATCAGCCACCGCATCGCTTGCACCGACCTCATGGAAGTGAATTTCTTCAAGGCTTTTTCCATGGACCTTTGACTCTGCAACAGCTATCCTTTTAAATATATTTAGGGATGTTTTTTTAACATCTTCATCCAAATCAAGGTCATTTATTTTATCGACCAGTTCATTATAATGAACATGGTCTTTTTTATCAAGCATTTCCACATGACAATATACAGAATCAATTCCATTTTTATTGGTTTTATCAAAGTTCACATCAACTTTCCCGATGATGCCTGCTGAGGATTCCATAACTTCCTTTAATTTATCCGCATCCGCACCCAAGTCGACAAGCGCACCAATAATCATGTTTCCGGATATTCCACTTCCTTGAGGGTCTATAATAATTGTCATATCAAATACTCCTTAAAATATAATTCTTAACATTTAATAATAATTTTGTTTAAATACTATTAATAGTATTGGTGATATTGTGTTATTGAAAGAGGCAACTTTTAGAAATCTGTTATATACCATGATTATTGTCAAATCCGAAAAGGATGCAGAATATCAGGAAAAGCTTTTTAAGATAAATTCAATCGATATAAATAATTTTGAGGAAGAATTTGACAATATCCAAATTGAAAACGAGGTTAATGCAATGCTGCTTTTCCCTTACCTTGACTATACTCAGGGACTCTCATTTCTCCTGGTTGCAAATGGGCTGATTGAAGGAAATACTATCACTTTCTACGAACGCCCTAATTTCGACACATTTCAGATAATAAGAAAAGATACATTAAATGACAAGGAAATATTCTATCTAAAGGATTTATTAATCAACAACGATTTTGATTTGGAGTATTACGTTAACTATGCGATAAATCAGACTGAAAGTTACAGAGATGATGCTGAAGTAGAAATGCTTCGGGCATTTTCAGAAATTGATTCCTGCCGAAATGAAGATTTCCCTGATGATTTTCTGACATATTTCTTTAAGGAAGGATTGAATCCTGAAGGAATGTGGGTCAGAGGAAAGGAACTTAAAAAAGATCATATTTTGGCAGAATTGCTTAATCAGCCGACTCAGGATTTTGGAATTAATGCCGGAGATGTTATAAAGGTTATTGTATATGAAGATGAATCAGGCGAAATATCCTGTATTGCAGATTTGAGGTGAGTAAATGAAACGAGTAAATATTATGGAAAAGGATTATGGGGTTTTTATCAACAATCCGAATAAATTTATGGCTATCAGTGATTTTACAGTAAGTCATGGAATTGACATTGTAAACAATGTAAACATCATCACTGCAAAAGATGATTTTGAGAATTTGGCCAGGGAATCAAATAATCAGGATGAGAGATTGTACATTGCCCAGGAAGTGGACTCAATCAACTTCTTCAAAGAATCATTCGGTGACGTGACATTATATACCTTCGTCACAAATGATGTGGTTATTGAGGATTTCACCGATAAACTGAAAGTTGCAAACTCACCAAAAGGATTTGGCGATGCAAAAATTGATATAAGCCATGTCATTTATGTTGATAAGGTGCTGTCCAAAAAAGACTTGCTGAAAATCTATAAAAAAGTATCTAAAGTCAAGGCAAAATATTTGGCCGGTTTAAAATTACCTCTTCATATCAGCAATATTTTAAATACAAATGACTTTTTAGCTGTTTTATGCGAAGTTCCGGATGAAAAAGAACCTAAATTTGATAAAATTGATGTTCATGAACTGAATATTGGTGATGCTGTTGAAACATCAATCGACGAGTCATTTAGAAGAATTGGCCTGACATTCGGTGTCCTGGATTATCTGGTCTCTGAAGGAATTTTAATCGGTGATTTAATTGATACGGGTATGGAATTGCTTGATGAAAGCGAAGTGACTGATGAGCTAAGACAAAAGATGGAAGATCAAATATTGAAGTCTTTGGCGGATATTAACGTCATTACCTTATTGATGGCTGCAATCAGAACAGAACAGGACTTCAATGACAATAGAATACGTGAAATTGATGAAAACGATTGCTGTTCTAAAATGCATTCTGATGAAATTCTGGGATGGGCTATTTCCAATCAGATTGCTGGAACCAATGCAGCATTTAACTATAAACGTTATGATGCGGTAAAACCGGGAATATTGCCGTATTTACCTTCAATTCTGGATGATGTATTCGCAGGACTTATTGCGGGTTGTATGACAAAAGTTCTCGAGAAATAAATTCATATATTGAATAATCTTTTTGCATTTTCAGTCGTTATTTCAACGACTTCATCTTCATTCATATTCAGTTCGCCAGATATCTCTTTAACTATGTATGTTATGTTAATTGGCGTATTCTTTTCTCCTCTTTTCTCTTGAGGAGCAAGGTATGGTGAATCTGTTTCCACAAGCATGTGGTCTATATCTATTGTGTTCACGACTTTTCTTATTTTTTTGTTGTTTTTATGTGTAACCGGACCTCCGATTCCTATATAGTAACCCAATTTAATGAATTCACGTGCCATCTCGGCCGAACCCTGATAGCAATGAAGAGACCCTATAACATCATGTTTTTTTAAAATATCATAAGTGTCCTGCATTGCTTTTCTTGAATGCACTATAACGGGCAAATGGTGCTTTTCTGCAAGACTCAACATCTTTTCAAATAGTTCCTTTTGTTTATCTTTATTATCTTTTGTATAATAATAGTCAATGCCTATTTCACCGACTGCAACCACATTATCGTTTTCAAGTTGACTGTCCAATAGGCAAATGTCTTCATCAGTAATTTCATCTGCAGTCGTATAGAAATATCCTAATGCGGCATGGACATTTTTATACTTGCAGGATAATTCCAACACTTCTTTATTGCTTAACGGGTCAGTTCCGTTCAATATCAGATGAATATCCTTTTTTGTAGCCTCATTTATTATTTCTTCCGCATTTTCCATTTCGCTATTATAGACATGGCAATGTGTATCGATTATCATGAAAATCTCTTGCAATAAGTTTTTATTTATTTGTTATTATAGTATATTACTAAAAGTTTTTACCATTTTTATTTTTTTTCTGTCGAACGAATAGTGTTCAGATGCTCTCTTTGATTTTATTTATATATTTTTATTTTAATTATATAATTATTGTAATTTATTTAGAGA
>NZ_JAFSNZ010000007.1 GCF_017447225.1 Methanobrevibacter sp.
AATAAACATTATTATAAAAAAAGTAGAAGTAAGAAAAGAGTTAACTTTTCTTTTAAAATTTTAAATCAAATCGACAGCAGTTTTGATTGCTTCATCCATTTTATCGCTGTCTTTGCCCGCACCCTGTGCTAATGTGAGACGGCCTCCACCGCCACCACCTAAAACTCCTGCTGCAGTTTTGATTATATCGTTGATTTTAACCCCTTCATCAATAGCCTTTTGAGATGCTGCACCAACGATTTTACCGTCATTATTACCCATAATAACAACATCAGCCTTGCCGCTGTCAGTAAAGTCAGTAGCTATCTTTTGAAGTTCCTTGAAGTCACCATCAATTAGCTGATTTACAACTTTAAGGCCTTTGATTTCAACAAAGTCATCTGCCAGAGAGTTCATTTTCAAAGAAGCTATTTCAGATTTCAGCTTGTCAATTTCATTTTTCTGAGCTTTCCATTCTGAGAAGAATCTGTCACAGGTTTTTGGCAGCTGATCATTGTCGACTTTAAATATTGATGAACTTTCACGAAGGATTTCACCGTCATGCTGCATTGAGTCAATAGCTGCGAGACCTGCTGAAAAGTCTATCCTTTCAACACCGTCCTGAACTCTTTCTGTCTTGTTGATTTTGATTGGTCCGACAACTCCTGTTCTTAGGACATGTGTACCTGCACAGGCCTGAACGTCAACTCCGGGGATTTTAACTACACGAATCATTTTACCCGGAACGATACCTCCCTGGTAAAGTACGAATCCGTAGAGTTCCTGAGCTTCATCTCTTGTGTGGAACTGAATGTCCAAATCAATGTTTTCCATCACATATTCATTGGCTAACTTTTCAATTTCGTTAAGCTCTTCCTGTGTGATACGTTTGTAATGTGACAGGTCGATACGTGCTCGTGTAAGACCATTTTGAGATCCTGCCTGCCATATATGCTGACCTAGGACTTTTCTTGCAGCCGCAATGACCAGGTGAGTTCCAGTGTGGTGGCGTGCAAGAGTTATTCTTCTTGTCCAGTCGATTTTTCCAGTGGCTTTTTGACCAACAACGTCATCTGAGATATCTCCATCTACATTATGCAATACAACATTGTCAACTTTTTCAGCATATGGTATTTTAAATGAATTTCCATTGATGGAAACCTCACCGATATCTGAAGGTTGACCTCCTCCTTCAGGATAGAATGTGGTTTTATCAAAGATCAAACATTTCTTACCGTCCTTTTCAACCAATCCCAAAACTTCCGCTTCAAACTCTTGCTGGTAGAAATCTTTATAGAACAATAAATCAGTTTCAGGGAAGTCGACTTTAAATGAGGATTTTTTATTGGTGGTATCCTTTTCATGTGCTCCTGCAACCTGAGTGAAGAAGTTGTCCGGAACGTTTACTGTAAAATCGTCCCCCGCCATTTCAACTACGGTTTCCGGAGGAATTCCGTGAGCATCATATAAGTCTATCAGCATGTCAAGAGGCATTTCTGTTTTTCCTTCTTTTTTAAGTCTTTTGATTGACCTTTTAACAATGCTTTTACCTTTTTTAACAGTAGTGGCATAACGCTCTTCTTCCAGAGTAATGATGTTCATGATATGCTCTTCAGAATCACGGATTTCAGGATAGAATTTGGATAGGAAGTCCAATTGTATTGCCATTACATCAGCCAATGATTCCTTCATGTTCAGCTCTTTCATGAACCTGATTGTTCTTCTTAAAACCAATCGTGCAAGATAACCTTCTTTTACATTGGAAGGAATAATGCCGTCAGCAATCATGAATGCCAAACATCTTGTGTGGTCTGCAATGATATAAATTGCTTCCATAGGTTCAGCTGCTTTCAAGTATTCCTCTAAGGACAGATCCAAACTGTCTGCGACCTGTTGTCTTAATTCCTTCAAGTCACCAATATCCTCAATATCCATCATTCCGGCAATTTGAGCATTTCTTCCCTGGATATCTTCGTTGATTTCAACACCCGTCAATTCTTTTAACTTGTCAACAACCGGCGCAAAACATGCATCATAAGCCGTTGGAGTACCTTGTGAAATCCATGCGATACGCTCAAGTCCGTAACCAGTGTCGACGACCTTAATTGGAATTTCCTTTTTATCTCCGTTTTCCAGAGTTTCATATTGGATAAATACCAATGTTGCAAGTTCCACTCCTCTGCAGCATACCTCATAACAAGGTCCTTCGTTACCTCCACCGCTCCACCAGGATTTGATGAAAGTAATCTCTTCAGTGTTGATTCCGATATGAGCAAAGAACTCATGACAAAGTCTGATGGTTTCATCTTCCCAGTAAATGAAATCATCTTCCTTATTGATTACTGTGTGAGTTCCCATTGTAAAACAGGTCATATGACGACCTGTTCTTCCCACATTGTCCACGTCATTAAGTCTGATTGAAGGCTGAGCCATTTCTATAGGATTAGCAGGAGGTTTTACAAGGCCTGAAGTAATCCAAGGCTGGAAACAGAAAATGGATGCTCCGACCAAAAATACATCATCCCTCCATCTTTTAGCAAGAACAGGATATCTGTGGACATGTGTGTGTCCTTCGCTTTCTAAAAATTCTCTAAAGACCTGTTGGATTTCATATAAGTTATATGGTTTGTCTGTTGCAGGATTTGCAATGAACTCATACTCATCACATGGAGCGTCCCCACAAGTATCCCTATCAACTTGAGAGTAAAACTCCTGACCGCAGGTCTTACATGTTTGTTTTTTATAACCTAATTTATCAAAAATTTCTACCATTTTAATCATTTCAAAAGATTGATTAGTAAAGTATATGTTTTTTATATGTTAAATAACTTTCAAAATT
>NZ_JAFSNZ010000078.1 GCF_017447225.1 Methanobrevibacter sp.
ATAGGCTCAAACATATTCAATATTCTATTTGTACTTGGTGCTAGCAGTGCCATCAGTCCAATCATAATAAATCCAAATATGTTAATGGACATTCTTTTAATGCTAGGAGTTACATTATTATGTTTCATATTCGCCAAAACACAAGACAAATACGATAAAAAAGAAGGAATTATCCTTGTAGTACTATTCATCACCTACATGGCTTTCGCTATCCTGAGAAACTAACTCTTTTATTTCACAGGCCTTGCAGATGCCGGATGAAGTTGGTTCGCCGCAAATTTCACATTCATTGAGATGTGCCGGAATATCATTCTCAAAGACAAGAATCTTTTTGAATGATTCCATAATATTATTTTTTATGCCCGGATAGGCATCCTCATTAACATTTAAAAACTCTTTTATTTTTGCCCTTAAAGAGAGATGTGAATAAGGGCATTCGTCCAGATGAATATTGATATCATTTAATACAGCCCACATGCCCACTTCCTTTTCTGGAGTGTTCCATAATGGCTTGATTCTTGGAACCAGTTTCGGATGAATGACATCAAGCTCCGGACCGAATTTGGAAAACTTAATAGTATCCCCTCTTGCAAAACTCATCAGAAAAGACTGAATTTCATCATCAAGATTATGTCCGGTCGCAATCTTAGAAGCTCCCACTTCATATGCAGTTTTGTTTAGGATATTTCTTCTGAAAACGCCACAGGGAATGCATGCGCTTTTAAAATTAGCGTAAATATCGTCCAATGCGAAACCTTCCTCTTCAAGAAAAGACTTTTGAATAAGTTCAATACCCAAATCAGAAGCGTTTTGAACAGCAGCAGCAATACCATGACCCCTATATCCTTTGATTCCTTCATCAACACTGATGGCAACCAGATCAAAGTCCGCAACGTCCTGATACCTTTTTAGAGCATGTAATGTCAGAACACTGTCCTTTCCCCCGGACAATGCGACAGCTATCAGTTCGCCTTCCTTAATTAATTCATATTCTGAAATCAGATTGTTTATTCTTGAAAAAATCATCTGATTGAATTCATCCTTATCGAATTTTGCCATGGTAAATGATTTATAATTAGATTAATAAATAACTTTTTGGAGTGATAATTATGATTACATGTGATTTTGCAATATTGCCTGTCGGATGCGATTCAACCGAATGTAAGGATTATGTGGCCGCTGCCGTTCAGGTGGTTAAAGATTCCGGACTGAATTATGAACTGACCGGAATGGGAACACAGATAGAAGCCGAAGATTTAAAAGAACTGTATGAGGTTATAGCTAAAGCACAGGAAGCTGTTTTTGATGTTGGTGTTGGCCGTGTTTACAGCGTGATAAAAGTAGATGACAGACGTGACAGAAAAAACAGAACATTAGAAGCAAAAATAGAAACTGTAGAAAATATTTTAGAATAAAAGTCAAATTAATGACTTTTAATCCATTTTTTTAGAAGCTGTCTTAACGGCTCCAATTACTAAATCCAAATCATCACTGGTTAATGACGGATGGACAGGTAAGGAAATTACGCTGTCGGCTACCGCTTCAGCATTCGGGGAATTTCCGTTAAATCCTAGTTTTTGATAAATTGGTTGGTTGTATAATGGTATCGGATAGTGGACACCTGTTCCGATTCCTTCTTCAGTTAGGATATCAATCCAGTCATCCCTGTTTCCTTTTTCAACTCTTATTGTATACTGGTGATATACGTGTGTTGAGCCTTCTCTTGCATAAGGAGTGATGACACCATCAACATCAGCCAAACCTTCATTTAGATAAGCTGCATTTTCAGCTCTTTTTTGGTTGAATCCGTCAATTACCTTTAATTGAGCAAGACCGATTGCAGCAGAAATGTCAGTCATCCTGAAATTATATCCGATATCGTCATGGTGGTATTTTACACGTGATCCATGAGCCCTGAAAATATGTGCTTCCTCAACAAGCTCCTCATTGCTAGTAGTAATCATTCCGCCTTCTGAAGTGGTCATGTTTTTTGTCGGATAGAAACTGAAACATGCCATATCACCTAAACTGCCCACTTTTTTACCATCAAATGTTGAACCGTGAGCCTGAGCGGCGTCTTCAATCACAATCAAATCATGGTCTTCTGCTATGTCACAGATTGCACCCATATCTGCTGATTGACCGTAAAGCTGAACAGGCATGATAGCTTTGGTATTGTCAGTAATCAGCGCTTCTATGGTTTCAGGATCCAAGGTATAAGTTTTTAAATCAATGTCACCGAATACCGGTTTTGCTCCAGTATAAACAATGGAGTTTCCGCTTGCAATAAATGTGAACGGAGTGGTTATTACCTCATCTCCGGCACCGATGCCTGCAGCAAGCAAAGCAACGTGTAAAGCAGCTGTACCTGAATTGGTTGCAACACCATAATCCGCATCAACCCATGATGCAAATTCCTTTTCGAATTCTGAAACTTTTGGGCCTTGAGCAATCATTCCGGATTTCAAAACCTCAACCACATTATCAATTTCTTTTTGTCCTATAATCGGTTTAGCTATGGGAACTTTAATATTTGACACAATATCACCTTTAAAACTATACTAATATTTAAATTTAATAATATTTAAAATATTAGTAACTAAATTGAAAAGTGATTAACTTGGATGATTATAAACTTAAAACGATTGAAGAAGGATTGACAAAAATACAATTCCCCGAATATGAAAAAGTTTCATCTGATGCACCTGTTTTTTATAATCCCCAGATGGAATTGAACAGGGACATTTCAATTCTGGCACTGCAGACTTATCAGAATGAACAGAAAAGGGAAATAAATATCTGTGATTTGTTCGGAGGAAGCGGAATAAGGGGCGTTCGCTATAAAAATGAAATAGATGGCGTGGGCAAGGTATACATCAATGACATAAGCGAACTTGCAAACAGATTTGAAAAGCATAACGTTGAGCTGAACAGCCTTGAGGATATTGAAATACACCAGCACGATGCAAGCATGTTTTTAAGGCTCAACCGTGGGGAATTTGACGTTATTGACATAGATCCTTTCGGAACACCTTCACCGTTTCTTGACTCAGCAGGCTACTGCGCAAGAAGAGAATCGCTTTTATGCGTCACCGCTACAGACACTTCCGCACTTTGCGGAACATATAAGGAGCCATGCATACGTAAATACAATTCAAAACCTTACAAAAGTGAATACTGTCATGAAACGGGAATTAGAATCTTGGCCGGCTTTTGCGCTATGACCTTATCAAAATATGCAAAATGCATCGAAGTGCTGCTGTCCCACAGTACTGAACATTATATGAGATTATACCTGAAAATTAAAAAGGGTTCAAAAAGAACTGATGAGACTCTGAAAAATATGGGCTACATCAGCCACTGTAAAGAATGTCTGTATAGAGAAACTTCAAAAGGACTTGCAACTTCAACACCAGACATCTGTCCGGAATGTGGGCAAAAGCTGATTCAGGCAGGTCCATTATGGTTGGGAAATATTCAAAATAAGGAAATTTATCACAAAAATGATTGATGAAGCAGAAAATAAACAGCTGAACACAAAAGACAAATTATTGAAACTGTTAAACTCATGTTTAATTGAAGCCGACAGTCCGGCAACATTCTATGATGTTCATTCAATATGCAGGTCTTTAAAAATAAGTGCTCCAAAACTGGATTTAATACTGGACAATATTCGAAAAAATGGATATAATGTTGAAAAAACACACTTCCAACCGACAGGGATAAAGACAGATGCTCCGATTAATGTGATTAAAGAAGTGTTAATGAAGTTAAACAAATGAGGAATAGCTAAATGCAGGATTATTTAAATATCCATAATAATAAAAAAACAATAAAAAATGTTTATAATTTATATTACATCAAATTTTTTTATAAAAAATATGGAAAAGTAATTAAAAAAAATGAAAAATTTTAAATAATTTATAATAGAAATAAAATAATAAGAAATTTACTTCTTAATAAAATGGGGGAGGAATATTATTGGTAAAAGAAAAAGACAACATTGTTAAATTGGATGATACTGATATCAAAATATTAAAAATCATCAATAAAGATGTTAGAACATCATACAGACAAATATCAAGAGATTTAGACGTTTCTGTTGGAACTATCCATAACCGTATTGACAAGATGGTTAAAACTGGAGTCATTAAAAAATTCTCACCAGTAATAGACCATGAAAAGTTAGGTTTCGTTTTAACAACAATTATCGGAGTCAGAGTCAAAGGAGGAAAACTCAAAAACTGGGAAGAAAAGACCTTCTTCAATAAAAACGTTGTAGGTATCTATGATGTTACCGGAGAATATGATGCATTTTTAATAGCTAAATTCAGAAACACAAATGAATTAAACTCATTTATCAAAGAATTACTGAAAGACCCTATTATAGAAAGAACATACACCCAAACCGTGCTGGATGTAATCAAAGAAGACATGGGATCATCAAACATTTTATAAATACGGTAGTCAATACTACTGTATTACTTATTTTATTAACATCCATATTAACCAAAAATATATATTTTATATCATAAATTGAACAATTATTAAAATTAGATTTTATAAACATTTAAATGTTCGAATTTTGTACAAAAAAATAAGAAATTATTATTTAAAATCCTACTACCTAATTTAAATATATTAAACAATATAACATTATTATCAAAATATTATTTAGAGGTTATGAAATTGGCAATTTGTTTACCAGACACGCAAGATGACGAACCGCAGATTCCTATAAAATTAACTAGGGTAGGGGTAACTGGGGTCAAAAAACTTTTGCAACTCGAAAGAAGAAATAAAAGACCGATAATTCTATTACCGACTTTTGATGCATTCGTAGATTTACCATTCAACCAAAAAGGAGTGCACATGTCAAGAAACCCTGAAGCAATCAGCGAAGTTTTAGACAGTATATCTGAAGATAAAAGTGTTGGAGTAGAATCATTATGTGCTAAGATTGTTGAAAAAATGATGGATAAACACGAATACGCCAAACGTGTTGAAATATCCATGACAACTGACTACATGTTTATGCGTGAGTCACCTGTGACCAAACATAAAACTCAAGAGATGGCAAACCTGAAGGCAAAAGCTGTAGGTTTGAGAGATGATGAAGGAAACGTTGAGATTAGAAAAAGTATTGGTGCAGAAGTAATTGGAATGACTGTTTGTCCATGTGCACAAGAATCTGTAAGAGAGTCCGATAAAAACAAATTATTGGAATTCCTTGATGAAGAAACTACTCAGAAAGTTCTTGAAACTGTAACATTCGCATCCCACAACCAGAGAGGTGTCGGAACATTATTGATTGAGGTACCTGAAGGATGGGAAGTTAAAGGGGAAGACATTATAGACATCATAGAAAAATCAATGTCCTCACCAGTTTGTGAACTTCTCAAAAGACCTGATGAAAATGCTACTGTAATGAATGCTCACAGAAAACCTGTTTTTGTTGAAGATTGTGTTAGAAACATGATGGAAATGATTGCAGAAAAATATTCCGACTTGCCTGATGACACATTAATCACTTCACGTCAGGAAAATCAGGAAAGTATTCACAGACATAACGCATTTGCAGAAAAAGTCACTACAATGGGTGACTTGAAAGCGGAATTAAACTTATAAGGACTTGATTTGATGCAAAAAAAATTAGAAATCACAGGCCAGGTTATGGCATTCTTTGATTCATTCAAAGGATCCCGTGCAGCCATCAATAACGATAAAATAGTTATCGTTAGAAGCCGTTCAAGAAAAGTAATACCGATTGATGAGCTTGAAAGCAAAGTTGCAGAAATTGGTGAACAGCTTGGCGGCGTAGAGGTTCCTGCAGATTCTAAAAAAATAGAAGATATTTTAAAATCAGGAGATCAGCATATTCAGGAAAGCCATATACAAACAGGATCCATTGACAATAAAGGTTTTATGAGAGTTAAAGAAGACCTTGAATCAATGGGACTTGTAGTTGCTTATAAAGTTTTTGAACTTCCAAGCTTTGATGTCATCATTGCAATATGGGAAGACAAAAATGAGCTTCCTCCGTTATATGTTGAAGTCACTGTTTCTGAAAAAGAAGAGTAAAAATGACAAATTATTCAAAAGAGGATATTCTTTCAATATTGAATGCTAAAGATTCAGACATTTTAAAATACATGTCTGAAACAGCACAATATAGAAAGGATAATCTTATTACTTATTCTAAAAACGTATTTATTCCATTAACCGAAATCTGTCGAAACGATTGCGGATACTGTAATTTTAAAAAAGACCCTGCCGATAAGGAAGCTATTATTCTAAAAACCAAAGAGGAAGTTTTAAATGAACTGAAAATAGCTGAAGAATACGGGTGTAAGGAAGCATTATTTACTTTTGGTGAGGATGCTGACGAAGAAGAAGTGGTTTTAAAGAGATTGAATGAATTCGGCTATGACAACATGGTTGACTATGTAGTTGACATCTGCCAGATGACCCTTGACGAAACAATCCTGCTTCCCCATTCCAATGGCGGAAACTTCTCTTATGAAGCGTTAAAAAAGCTCAAGGAAGTTAATGCGTCCATGGGACTGATGCTTGAAAACTCATCAAAAAGACTGATGGAACTTCCAACGCACAACAAAAGTCCTGGAAAAGATCCTGAATTGAGATTGAAAACAATAACCAATGCGGGAAAACTGAAAATACCTTATACTACAGGAATTTTAATCGGTATCGGCGAGACAACTGAAGAGATTGCAGATTCATTGTTTGCGATTAAGGAAATCAACGATGAATACGGACATATACAGGAAATCATTATTCAGAACTTTACGTCAACACCGGACATTGAAATGTGCGACTGGCCGGAACCTAGCCTTTTGGACATGATCAGAACAGTTACTGCAGCCACATTGCTATTCAGTGACAGCGATGTCAGCATACAGGTTCCACCGAACTTGAATTATGATACCGCACAGGTGTTCCTTTTATGCGGAGCTGACGATTGGGGCGGAGTATCACCTGTAAGTCAGGATTACGTTAATCCGACTTCCCCATGGCCGACACTGGACACTCTAGATAATCTGACATCAGATGCAGGTTTTGAGTTGATTGAAAGATTATGTATCTATGAAAAATATATCAATGATGAATGGTTGAATGATGCTCTTTTAGAAAAGACGCTTAGTCTATTAAAGCATCAATAACTACATGCTCTACACCAGGAGCATACTTTTTAATTTTATTTATTTTTAACAGCTCAACATCCCTGTCTCCGGCAGCCTGTCTGATACGTGAAATAGGTCTTGTTTCAATAAGTTTTTCGGGAACCGTTTCATGGTAGTGAATGACTCCACCCCCATTTAGGCTTTCAACAGCCGCTTTCAGATAATGGTGCGTGGTCTTGACATATCCCATCACAATGCGGTCAGCCTCATAGTTAGGGGTTTCAACAAGACAGTCCCCCAGAACAGGCACAATATTATCACATTTATTTAATTTAATATTTTCACACAAATAATGATGGGAATTAGGATTGATTTCTATGGAAATTACCTTTTCAGCATTGGAATGAACACCAATCGGAATTGAAAAATAACCTATGCCCGCAAACATATCAATGACAGTTTCACCATCCCCAACCAGCTTGGCTATCCTTAAACGTTCATTGACATTGCCCTTAGACCACATCACTTTAGCCAAATCCAGTTTGAACAGGCATTTATTTTCCTTATTTACGGTTTCGGTTTCACAGCCATATAAAATATTATAGACCGGTTCCCTTTTTGTTCCCTGAATATGGTCTATTTTCATTATGGTTTTTACATTATGTATTTTGGCCAATTTCTCCAAATCAGCATAATCTTCATTTAAAATTAATATATCTCCGATTTTTTTATATTTCATTAAAAATTATATTTGATTTGAGTCATATTTAAAAGTGTTCTATTGTCTAAACTTAAAAATTAAAGAAAACATTTATATACTTAGAATAGCTAATAATTAATTGTTAGTTTAAACTGACATATTGATTCTGATTTTAAATAAAATTTAAATAATATTTTATTGATATTACCTAAAAGTAGTTGAAATTATATTTTAAATACTTGTAGAGGTGTTTTTAAATGGATGACAAAATTTTAGAAGGTACAACAACCGTAGGTATAACCTGTAAAGATGGAGTTGTATTTGCAAGCGAAAGAAGAGCTAGTATGGGTAACTTAGTAGCTCACAAAGTCGCAGAAAAAATATTTAAAATTGATGATCACATCGTAACAACCATAGCTGGTTCCGTTGGAGATGCACAAAGTCTTATGAAAATAATTGAAGCAGAAGTTTCATTATATCAAATGAGAAACAACGATGCCATCAGCGTTAAAGCTGCAGCATCATTAACTGCAAACATATTACGTTCAGGACCAATGTATGTTCAGACATTGCTCGGTGGTATGGATGGAGACAAACCTTCCCTTTACTCACTCGACCCGGCTGGTGGTATGATTGAAGATACTTATATATCAACAGGATCAGGTTCTATCGTAGCATACGGTGTTTTAGAAGATAGATACACTGATGACCTTACAACTGACGAAGGAATTGAAATAGCCATAAGAGCTATAAGAGCTGCTGCTGAACGTGACACCTACTCCGGTAACGGATATTTAGTCGCTAAAGTGGATAAAAACGGCTTTGAAATGTTAGAAAATGAAAAAATTAATGAGATTCTAGAAAAAATATAAGCGATAACTAATTTTTCATAAACTAACTATTTTTTTATATAATAAGTGTACATAGTTTGTGAAGTTTAACTAATTATAGCCAAAAGCTTTTCACAGACTATTTTATACACTACACTTTTTTTGAAGGGATTATATGACTTCAGATATTTTAGATGAAATTAAAAAAGAGATTTTGGCAAAACTACCAAAAACAACACAGGTTTCAAAGGTTGAGTTTGAAGGACCTGAAGTGGTAGTTTATACTAAAAATCCGCAAGTTATTACTGAAAACGGTGATTTAATAAGATCACTTGCAAAAGAGCTTAGAAAAAGAATTATTATTAGATCTGACAAAAGTGCGTTACTCAGTCATGAGGAAACAATCAATAAAATTCATGAAATTGTTCCTGAAGGTGCAGAGATTACCGACATTTACTTTGATACAGTAACCGGTGAAGTTGTCATTACAGCCAAAAAGCCAGGACTTGTCATCGGTAAATACGGCGCTACATCCAGAAACATTGTTAAAAATACAGGTTGGGCTCCTAAAATATTAAGAACCCCACCGATCAGTTCAGATGTTATTGGTAAAATTAGAACTACCTTAAAAAACAGTAGTAAAGACAGAAAAAAATTATTACAGAGATTAGGACGTCAGATTCACCAGGGAAGCAAATATCCTAATGATTGGGCTAGAGTAACTTCCATGGGAGGATTCAAGGAAGTAGGACGTTCATCAATGCTTTTGCAAACACCTAACAGTCGTGTTTTATTAGATTGTGGTGTTAATGTAGCAGCACCTGACAACAAAACTGCATTCCCTTATTTGAACGCACCTGAATTTTCAATTGAAGAGCTTGATGCAGTTATTATTTCTCACGCTCACTTAGATCACTGTGGATTTGTACCATACCTTTATCACTACGGATATGAAGGACCTGTTTACTGTACAACTCCAACAAGAGATTTAACTACTTTATTACAATTAGACCACATTGATATTGCACACAGGGAAGGTAATCCATTGCCTTTCAATGTAAAACATATTCACAAAGCAATCAAAAACACTATCACCTTAGATTACGGTGAAGTGACCGACATATCTCCAGATATCAGATTAACATTGCATAATGCAGGACACATCCTGGGTTCAGCAATTTCCCATATGCACATTGGAGACGGTGCACATAACCTTGTCTACACAGGGGACTTCAAATACGAACCGTCAAGACTGCTTGAGCCTGCAACCATAAGATTCCCACGTGCCGAAACAGTGATTATGGAAAGTACTTACGGTGGTAGGGAAGATGTTCAGCCATCAAGAAACTCCGCTGAAAAAGAAATGATGAAAACAATCTACAGAACATTGAAACGTGGCGGAAAAGTATTGGTCCCAGTATTTGCTGTAGGAAGAGCACAAGAGCTTATGGTAGTACTTGAAGAATACATGAGACACGGAATGATCGACGAAGTGCCAATCTACATTGACGGTATGATTTGGGAAGCTACAGCAATTCACACAGCAAGACCGGAATACCTGAGCAAAGACTTAAGAGATCAAATATTCCATATGGGAAGAAATCCGTTTGTCTCAGACATGTTTGAAAAAGTTCAAAACTTCAATCAGAGAAAGGATATTGTCGAAAGCGAAGAGCCTGCAATCATCTTATCAACTTCAGGTATGTTAACCGGAGGAAATTCAGTAGAATACTTCAAATGGTTATGTGAAGATGAAAGAAACACTTTAATCTTTGTAGGATACCAGTCTGAAGGATCCCTTGGTAGAAGAATCCAAAAAGGAAGAAAAGACGTACCTCTTGAAGATGATGATGGAAAAACCAAAGAGTTCCATGTCAATATGGAAACAAAAACCATTCATGGATTCAGTGGTCACTCCAACAGAAGACAGTTAATGGAATATGTTAAAAGACTTAATCCAAGACCTGAAAAAGTCATTACTTGTCACGGAGACCCTAAAAAAGCAGTTGACTTAGCTTCATCAATCCATAGAAGCTATAAAATTGAAACAAGGACTCCAATTAATTTAGATTGTGTGAGAATTCATTAATAAAAATTAAATACTAATCAAGACAAATATTTATATAATATTAATTAATTTATTATAAAAATGCTAAAGGGTGTATAAATGGTTACTTATTCAGAATCTGGTGTTGATATTGATTTAGAAGCAAAAACAGTGTCTGAAATTGCAGCTAAACTTCAATCAACATTAGAATGTAGAGATATTATAACTGATAGCGGACATTATGCTGCTTTAGTTAAATTAGGTGATAAAGCTATTGCAATGAGTACCGACGGTGTCGGAAGTAAAATTTTAATAGCTGAAATGTTGAACAAATACGATACTGTTGGAATTGACTGTATTGCTATGGTCGTGAACGATATCTTATGCGTTGGTGCTGAACCGATAGCATTAGTCGATTACCTTGCTGTTGAAAAACCTGATCCTGCAAGAGCAGCTGAAATAGCTGAAGGTCTTGTTAAAGGAGCCAATGAATCAAAAATAGCAATCATAGGTGGAGAAACAGCATCACTTCCAGGCATCATCAAAGACTTCGATTTAGCCGGAACAGGTATTGGATTTGTAGATATTGACAAAATCATTACCGGTGAAGACATTCAGCCTGGAAACGTATTGATTGGTATTAACAGTAACGGTATCCACTCAAACGGATACAGCTTAGCTAGAAAAGCGTTATTCGACGACGCAGGATTCAGCGTTGATGATAAAATGCCAAATGGCACAACCACTATCGGAGAGGAACTGATAAGACCAACCGAATTATATGTGAAACCTATCGTAGCATTGTTTGAAAAAGAATATAAAATTAATGGATTGGCACATATTACTGGTGGAGGATTTACAAATCTCAGACGTTTGAAAAAAGGCGTTGGGTATGAGATAACTGATTTGCCTGAAACACCAGAGATATTCAAGCTTATCTATGAACAGAATGTGGACATTAAAGAAATGTACAAAGTATTCAACATGGGAATTGGTTTTGTTGTAATCGCTGATGAAAGCGAAGCGGACAAAATTATGGATACTTTGAACGAATATTGCCAATGCCAAATCATTGGTAAAGTAACTGACGATGAAAAAATTATTGTTAAGGGTTTTGAAGGCTCTACAATAGAATATTAGGAGGTATAAAATGAAGATCATGAAGGATAACGAAATAGCTCTTGTAAAAGAAATATTAAAGAAATTAGGGGCTAGTGAAGAAGATTGTGAATTAGTGGCTGAAGCTACAATTGATGCTGACTTAAAAGGATTTACATCTCACGGACTCGGAAGATTCCCACAATACCTAATCAGTATCGAAGCAGGAACAATCAATTTGGAAGACAACATTACAATAGAAAAAGAAACTCCTGCAATCGCATTAATTAACGGTAACAGCGGATTTGGCCAAGCAGTATCCTACAAAGCAATGCAAATAGCAATCAAAAAAGCTAAAGAAGTAGGTATCGGGTGTGTTGGAGTTCACAATACAAACCACTTCGGTGTTACAGGATTTTATTCCGATTTAGCATTAAGAGAAAATGTAATCGGTATGGTTTTAGCTAATACAGACCCTGCAATCGCACCGTTAGGTGGAAAAGAAGCATTGATTGGTACTAACCCTATAGCTATCGGTATTCCTTCTGAAACTTACATTACTGTAGACATGGCAACTTCCGTAACCGCACGTGGAAAAATCATCGAATCAAGAAGAAAAGGCTTGGATTTACCTGAAGGCTGGGCATTGGACAAAGACGGAAACCCAACAACTGATCCTGAAGCAGCACTTGACGGAGGATCAATCCTACCATTCGGCGGATTCAAAGGATATGCTCTTGCATTAATGGTTGAAATATTAACCGGACCATTAGTACAGGCAGGTTACGGTAAAGGAGTTACTGGTACAGCTTCACCCGAAAAAGACTGTACAAAAGGTGACTTATACGTTGCAATCGACCCATCCAAATTTGGAGACTTTGGCGATTTCGTAGCAAATACTGAAGACTTCGTATCCCAAGTAAGAGCTACCGGTGAAACTGTAGCTATTCCTGGAGATTTGGAAGTAAAAAGAATAGCTGAAGCTGAAGAAAACGGAATTGAAATAGATGCTAAATTATACGAGCAATTGAAAGAAATCTGTGATAATTTAGATATCGACCTCGATTCATATCTCGAATAGAATGTTTGAAAATAGACCTAGAGGAAGGGCTTTGGCTAAAAGAACTTCCTATATTTATATTATTCTTGCTGTTTTAGCATTCATCATAATGTTTGCTTTTAATTCAAGTACTGGTGCAATGGTATTGGCTGAAAGAGGAGCCAGCATATTGACATTGGTAATTGGAGCAGCATTTTATCTGATTTTTGCAGCCGTCATTTATTTCATTTCAACAAGATATGACAATGACGAGACAGCATGGAAACTGTATGTTGTAATTGCCGTACTGAATTTCATAGTTATCGGATTCAGCATATTGATATTAATCTTATCCATACTTCTTGTTGTAAGCGCAAATGACATCAGAAATGAACTAATTTAGTTCATTCATTACTTTTTTTCATATTTTGCATAAAAACCATCAGTATCAGCATATATTGCTTTAAAACCATATTTTTCAGATTCCTTCATTGCATGCTTAATATATTGCCTTCCCCATGAGGTAATGGCTTTTGCACATTCAAAGGAATACCATCTGAAACGAGGAAATCCATAAATACCATACATTGTGTTTGCAAGTCGTTTAATGGCCTGCTGCTGTACATCAAGGGATTTTCTCTCTGTAGGGTCTTCGCAAGCTTTCATTTCACGCTTGATTCTGAAACGTTCCTGTAGAATCTTATAGATAACTGATGGAATAAAACCCTGTGGAGATTTTTTAAACTTTAAGTCATGTTCCGGTGAAATGTTATACTCGTCAGGATTTTCCACATCCCCCTGCTCCAGGACATCCGGAGAGATGTTTTTTGAAATGATTATGCTTGGATACAGGCTTCTGAAATCGAACTGTACAAGGTTTTCGTGCAGTCCCTTATCAGGCTCGAGGACAAATCCACCCTCATTATCCTCGGCATTTGCACGGTCTGTAAAATTTGATCCCTGCTTGTTGGGAACGACCTCATCATCAAAGTATGCCTGCTTTACCAAAAACCATTCTGCCTGCTGGCCTGTGGCCATACGGCTTACGTCAAATAAAGGCTGACCTATTATACGGGTAAGTTCCAGGTTAAGTGGTAAGGTTTGTTCCGCAATCTTTAATGTTGCAATCACGTCATCCAGTGAATAGTCGAAGAGATTGTCAAGCTCTTCGCCACCATTGTCCCAGAATTCCCATATTCTGTCTCCGGGAACATCTATTTTTTCCTCTCCGAAAAGTTCCAGATAAACCCTTTCCAGAGTGTATCTGTCCAGGGACATGTACCTTCTCATCACAAGGTATAAGTCAACATGAATCAGCCCTTTCATGGATGCGGCATTAGTGAAACCTCTTTTTATGAAGCGGATATCGGAACCGTCCATTCCCAAATCCAAATCTATGCCATGAATCTTTGCCCTTTCAATGAGGTATGGGAAATCGAAGTTGTCTGAGTTGTACCCTACAATGATATCAACATTATTTTCCTTCACGATGTCTGCAAATGTCTGTATCATTTCCTTTTCGGATGACACCTGATTTACAAAATCATCTCTGGCGGATGAATTGGTCTTGGTGGATATTACCTGATTTATGCCAAAGTTGCTTGCAACACCAATCATGATTATCTCATCTTCAGAAGAATCAGGCATTCCATGAGGGTTTCTAACTTCCAAATCAAAGCTGAGAATTCTGAAGTCATTGACATTGTCATCAACCCTTTCCAGCGGCCTGTCCAGTTTTATGATTTCAACTCCATGCTTTTCGCTTTCAAGAGCGGAAAATGAATCCAATAATTCACCTGACGCCTTCACTTTAGTCATCGGTATTACATCCCTGTCCATCAGGTATCTTCTATAAAACGGAATATCAAATTCCCTTATCTGTATTACACTGTCAAGATCCCTTATGGCATCCCTGTTTTTGGACAGTTCCTGAGGATGAGTAAAAGTAACCTTAATAAATGTTTTTTCAATCTGAAAATCCTTTTTTGTTACTTTTTCTATTATAACATTATCCAGAAGCTCGTCAAGGTCTTTCATGCATCCGTCAGGGTCATTGCTGTATACATAAAGATATGGTGTAAAGGAATCGTCTATTAGGACAACATT
Organism: Methanobrevibacter sp.; assembly: GCF_017447225.1. GTDB lineage: Archaea > Methanobacteriota > Methanobacteria > Methanobacteriales > Methanobacteriaceae > Methanocatella. The sequence goes on from NZ_JAFSNZ010000078.1 coordinate 14,963, forward strand.
TTTTTCACCTTCTTTTGAAAATAAGCGCACTACTGGCCTGTCTTCATATGATATATAGTCAATATCTAGAATAACAACTTCCTTTTCCATTATTGGGACTCCTTCAATTCTTTTCTAAAACTATCTAAAACCGCATATGTAATTCCAAGTATTAACGGACCTATTATGAAACCTACAATACCATAAACCAGAGGACCTGCCAAAAATCCTACCAGAAGGATTAGCGGATGAATGTCTGCATGATGTGATGAAATTGCAGGGCGTATATACATGTCCACCAGGCTCAGGAAGAATCCGAAAAGAAGAACAACGATTACTCTCGGATAATTTCCGTTTATTGCATCAATTATAGCTAATGCCCAATAGATTGGCCATGGCCCGAATATAGGTATCAGCTGAAGGATACCTGTTATGACTCCCAGAAATACTCCGTAAGGATATCCCAGAATCGAATATCCTATCGCTCCAAAGATTCCGATGATTACAGATGTCAGGAAGTGACCGTAAAATATGCTTTTCAGTACGTCTTCAACTGATTCTACAGTCCTGTTGAAAAATCCCATATGTTCATCAGGTATGAATGATTTTATAAATTCCAGACATTTGTCTCCATCTTTGACAAAATAGTAAACTGAACAAATCAGAATGAACAGATCCAGAGTAATATTAGCAATTGAACCTAATTTACCGACCAGATAACTGGCAACGTATTTTATGATATCCTCAACTGTTGATGTGAGATTGTTGGGATCAAACATTGAATTTTGCGGAAGATAAACTGATATTTGTGTTAATGCAGAGTTAATGTCCAGATTGGGATTGGAAACAAAAAAGTCTGTCAGGAATCCTGAAATTACCAATATGATATATGCTATCAGAAGCACTAATGGGATTAAAATCACAATCATTGAAATTAATATGGAAATCGATTGAAATTTCAGTTTTGACTGAATCCTTTTGGCGATAGGCCTGACACCATATGCCAAAATCGCCCCCAGTATTATCATATTCAAAACAGGAAATACGAAAATTAATGAAATTGCCAAGAGAAGTATTATCAGCATGATAGGGGGAGTAATATATTCCTTTAAATCTTTTTCCATATTATCACATTTAATATCTTACGCCAGATGCGTCACGTCTGTATTTTCCAAATTCGTCAATTAGTCTTATCTTTTCGTTATCAAAAACAGGACCTTCAACGCAGATTCTCCATCCTGTATTGTCTACACAGCACTGGCCGCATACTCCCAGAGCACATTTCATATATCTTTCAAGGGAATAATCCGCAGGTATGTTAGCATCTTCAAGTATATTGAATATTCCTATCATCATTATCTCAGGTCCGCAGACAAATGCATAATCATAAGAGCACTCTTCGAGCAAACTGCTGAGACAATCTGAAGCGTATCCTTCAAAACCATATGACCCGTCATCAGTGCACGGATGAACATTTGCACCACATTTTTCCAAATCATCTAAAAACAGCAATTCGTCCTTAGTGGTAGCTGCAACAAGCACATCAACATCATTGTTTTTAACCAGTTCATGAGTCAATGCCGTGACCGGAGCCATACCAACCCCACCACCGATTACCAGCAGTTTTTTGTCTTTGAAATCAGTACAAAATCCGTTTCCGTAACTTCCTCTGACACCGATTTTGTCTCCAACATTCAAGTCATGAAGCTGGCCTGTGAATTCACCAATATTTTTAACGCTGATTGAAAGCTCACCGTCACCAATATTTGAAATGGACATCGGCTTTTCATCCGAAAAGTTCCATACCATTAAGAATTCTCCAGGATTA
>NZ_JAFSNZ010000079.1 GCF_017447225.1 Methanobrevibacter sp.
AATTATTTTCGATTTCATTGTTTATCAAAATCCTCCATTTTAAAAAAGATTTTATTTTTTTTTTCGTATACGTTTTTTTTAGTGTAATTTGAATATTTTGTTTCCGTTTTAAATGGAATGGATTAATACCTATTTATCCTCTAATTTCTATGCTTTTTTTAATACATTTTTCATACCCCATCTGTTTGATAGGATTATTTTTTCTTACCTCATGTGATTTTTACAAGACATCATTATTTTTCTCATTTCATGTCAATTTTGATTTAAAGAGGTTATATTGTCTGAATTCATATATAAAGATTTATATATTTGTTTTAACAATTATTATTTATTTAATATTATTTAATTTACTTTTAAAGAGGTTAGATTTATTATGGAAACAAGTAATAAAAATTTAAAAGCTAATGATATTTCGGTGAAATATGGTGAGATTATGTTTCCCAAGCATCTGCATAATTTTCTGGATTTGCCGGGTGAATTTGTGAAGCCATGTCCCACACATCTCATAACTGCAGACAAAAGGGATTTGGACATGGATATATTATATCATGTTTTTACCGACAGGGACTTGCTGATTAATCTGGAGCAGCAGACCACTCCAGTTAGGGATGAAAAAATCATTACTTTGTGTGAGTATAGGGATTATTCCAAGACCAATTACGGCATTCCTGTTTTAAGTGTGGTCGTATCTTCAGTTGATCCCAAAAGGTCTATTGATCGTTTTGAACTGACTAAAAGCGACATTATTGTTCCGGACTATTATTATATTGGCTGGGATGAGACAATCGAAATATTAAATAAGATTGAAAACATAATTAATAACAACGAAGAATTGGGCTACAATGATGCTTTATATCTGGCATATCTTCCGATTTTCGCACCAAAAAACCATGTAAAATCCTTAGTAGAAAAATTATGCCACATGTTTTCCCAAGCAAAAATTCATTATCACTTTAAAATAGAACTGGTATTTGTACTAGACATAATGATATCAAAGCACATAGACGATGAAAACAAAAGAAAAGACTTAAAGGAGCTGATTAAAGTGGATGAAGCAGTAGACAAAGTACTATTAAGCGTAGCACTAAACGAAGACCTAAACGCGAAACTCAAACAACAAGAAAAAGAATTCCAAACAGAACTAAACAAAAAAGACAATGAATTAAAAAATAAAGACAATGAATTAAAAAATAAAGACAATGAATTTAAAAAAGAATTAAACAAAAAAGACGATGAATTAAAGAATATGGGCGAATATAAAAAAGTTTTAATGGAATTGAAGAAAAAAGGCATTATTAATGATTCAATGTTGAAAGCCATGAATTTCAATATAATCCTTTAAAATCAACACCTGTTTTATGTGTCTGTCAATTATACTGGCAGACACTATTTTTAATTTATTCTTTTTGCACCAAAAAACCATGTAAAATCCCTAGTAGAAAAATTATGCCACATGTTTTCCCAAGCAAAAATTCATTATCACTTTAAAATAGAACTGGTATTTGTACTGGACATCATGATATCAAAGCACATAGACGATGAAAACAAAAGAAAAGACTTAAAGGAGCTGATTATATTGGATGAAGCAGTAGACAAAGTATTATTAAGCGTAGCACTAAACGAAGACTTAAACGCGAAACTCAAACAACAAGAAAAAGAATTCCAAAAAGAATTAAACAAAAAAGACAATGAATTAAAAAATAAAGACAATGAATTTAAAAAAGAACTAAATAAAAAAGACGATGAATTTAAAAAAGAATTAAACAAAAAAGACGATGAATTAAAGAACATGAGCGAATATAAAAAAGTTTTAATGGAATTGAAGAAAAAAGGCATTATTAATGATTCAATGTTGAAAGCCATGAATTTCAATATTATCCTTTAAAACCAATTCCTGTTTTGAGCGTCTGTCAATTATATTGGCAGCCACAATTCTTTAAATATTAACTCATTCACAGGAAAACCCCACATATTACTATCCCGGGTATTTTCAGTGTGCTATTTTTACATTGTTCGGGTTTACCATTGCATAGTGCATGGTTGTATCTATTTTAACATGTCCAAGAAAGTTTTGTAAATGTCCTATAATCATTCCTTTATATATTGCCGTAAAATGTTCTTCCGAATTATATGAGAAGAGAAAACATGTTATTTTTCTCATATTTTCCCCAGTTACCACGCAGTTAATACAGTTATTATATGTTTTATCAACCATTTTTCTAATTTATAAAAATTTGATTAATAAATCTCCCATCCCCATATAAAGAACTATATATCCGATTTATTATTATTTATTCAATAATTTAATTTAATTTAAAAATGAATAAAAATAATCCCCTAAAAAATAGAATTATTGACAAATCAAAAATAATTGTCTATAACACAAAAATAGAAAAAAATAGAAAGATTATGATTGTCTTTCTAATACAAAATCAGCGATGTCAGCAAGTACCTGTTTACTTGAAGAGTCAGGCAATATTTCAAGTACTTGTTTAGCTTTCTCAACAGAATCTAGTGCAAGATTTCTAGCATATTCAATTGCACCACATTTTGTTAAAATTTCAATAGCTAAATCTATATCATCTTGTGAATTATTGTCATCTTTTAATATTTCCAATAATTTTTCAGTATCTTCACCTGCGGATGAAAGACCGTTGATTGCAATAATAGTCATCTTTCCTTTTCCGATGTCGGAACCGATAGGTTTACCTAGTGTTTCCTCATCACTTGCAATGTCAAGATAGTCATCCTGAATCTGGAAAGCAAGACCTATGAGTCTGCCGTACTCATACATTGCATCAATCACTTCATCAGATGCACCGCCCATGATTGCTCCGACTTTAGTGGCTGCGGCAATTAATGCACCGGTTTTCTTGAAAATCATTTCCATATATTCATCTTCAGTCACATCAAAGCGGTCTTCAAAGCCCATATCCAAAGCCTGACCTTCACATATCTTTACACATGCATCTGCAACGGTAGCCAAAGCCATGTTGATTTGAGCCGGAGATGTCAATTCCTGATTTGAATTGATGATTATTTCAAATGCTTTTGAGAATAATGTGTCTCCTGCCAAAATAGCTACATCATCGCCCCAAACTTTATGAACAGAAGGCATTCCTCTTCTCATATCGTCCTGGTCCATGATATCATCATGAATTAAAGAAAATGTATGGATGAGTTCAATAGCAGAACCTGCTTTAAGTGCATTTTCTTTTTGACCTCCTACAGCTTCAGCAGTTATTAAACTTAAAGCCGGTCTAAGCATTTTTCCACCAGCTTTAGTTAAATAAATTGAAGCTTCTTGAAGATTATCCGGAGTGATAACTCCTAATTCCTCTTCAATTGTTTTAATGATATCAGGTGAATAACTACCCAATACCTCTTTTACGTCACTCATAATACCTATCCTCTAACTTCTAAAAACTTGTGCTTGTGAATTTCTTAAAATATGAACATCATAACCTATTCTGTAACCTTCCTCTTCAGCAAGCTCACCATATGCAGAAAGCATTGATAAGTCTCCGTGAGCAGGAATGATATGCTGCGGTTTTAACATGCGCAGGAATTCCCTGTGGTCTTCCCTTCCGGCATGCCCTGAAACGTGAGCATTAGGATAAATCCTTGCACCTTTTGACTGCAGTCTCCTTTCCATAATATGCCTGTTTGCGGCATTGGTAGGATTAGGAATAATAGGTGCGGAAATAATAACATTATCCCCAGGTTTAATATTGAATGGGGTTCTTCCACTGGCTATTCTTGGCAGTAATGCATCAGGTTCACCCTGGTGGCCTGTGGTTACAAGCAAATATTTGTCACGAGCTTCATCAGCTTCCATCAAAGCCCTGTTCACTGCTTTAGGACTTCCATAAATACTGGCATTTTTCGGTAATTTTAAAATACCATGTTTTTGAGCGATTCCACAGAAACGTTCCATTGATCTTCCGAGGAAGAATATTTCCCTGTGGGATTTTTTGGCAATATCTGCAATTGCCTGAACTCTTTCAACATGTGATGAAAATGTAGTAACTATCATACCAGTCTTTTCATGGAGAGGCCCCCTCATAACGTCTTCCAGGATATTGCGTGCAATACGCTCGGAATGCGTTTTTACCTCACCATAATTTTTGGCATTTGTAGTTTCTACAATAAGTACAAGTACTCCTTTCCTGCCCAATTCTTTCAATCTCCTGTAATCAGGCGGCGGAGAAACTTTCTGGTGATTATCAAATTTAAAATCTAATGCATAAACAATAATACCTTCAGGAGTATGCAATACCGGAAATACTGCTTGAGGTATACTGTGAGTTGATTGAACGAATTCCAAAGTGATATCCTTGGAAAGCTTAATCTTTCCTCCTGGATTTAAAACTTTAATAGGATTTTTAACTTTAAACTTACGTTCGCCTTTAATTTGTTTTTCTATTAATGCCGCAGTATAAGGTGTTCCGATTAATGGAGCATCATATCTGTGTGCTAATTTAGCTACAGCTCCAATATGGTCCAAGTGACCGTGAGAAAAAACAATTCCCTTTACTTTACCGTCGACATCTTTCATCAGAGTATCATCAGGAATAACTCCCCTTTCAATTAAGTCAAGACTATGCATTCTGTCGATATCCGTATCTTCATGCATACTGATTCTGTCAAGATGAATACCCATATCAAAAATAACAACATCTTCGCCGATCTTGACAGCAGTCATGTTTTTACCGACTTCCTGATATCCTCCTATTGCGATTACTTCAACGCTCATTTGTTTCTATCTCCTTGAATAATTCTCTGTGTTGATTCCTCTTTCATTAAGCCATTGTCTTGTTTTTCCACTTATAACTAATTTTGAATGTTTTAATTCCTCAATATTGTTTGCTCCAACTAAAAACATGGCTATTCTTAATGAATCATTGAATCTATTAATGAACTGATTTAATTCTTCTTGTGAAATTGATTTTTTTAAAAATGGCAATGCCATACCAACACTATCCGCTCCAAGAGCAATAGCTTTAGCAGCTTCAAGACCTGAACGTATTCCTCCTGATGAAATGACCGGAACGTCAACAGCATTTACCACTTCTGCAGTGGAGATTGCTGTAGGAATTCCCCAGTCCCAGAAGAGTTCACCATAATATTTATCTTCAGATCTGTATGTTTCAACAGCGGCCCAACTGGTTCCGCCAGCACCCTCAATATCAATAAAGCTTACTCCGGCATCAACTAACTGTTTAGCGGTTTCTGCAGATATGCCGCAACCGGTTTCCTTTGCCATTACCGGAATATCAACCATATCTGTGATTTTTGAAATTAAGTCAAGATATCCTCTCGCATCCAAATCGCCTTCCGGCTGAATAGATTCCTGAAGAGGATTGAGATGAATAGCCAGGATATCTGCATCCAGAATTTCAACTGCTTTATTTGCCAAATTCAATTGAGGAGCTCCGATATTTCCAATTAATAAACAGTCGGGAGCATTTTCACGAACGACAGAATATGTGTCTGCCAGTTCAGGATGTTCACAAGCTGCCCTTTGAGAGCCCACACCTAACGCAATGTTATTATCCTCGGCAGCAATAGCTAATTGCCTATTGATGTCTTTTGCGGCAGGATGGCCTCCTGTGATTGCTGTTATGAACAAAGGAGAATCTAATTTTTTACCAAAAACAGATGTGGATAAATCAATTTCATTTTTATCAACTTCAGGAAGTGCATTATGAATTAATTCTATATCTTCAAAACCTGTAGTTTTATTCTTAAATTCAACATCATAATTTTTACAAATTAATAAATGCTCTAATTTTCTATCTGAAATCATGTTTAACTCCTTGAAATAACAGTTCCTTTAACATATTCATTTTCTAAAACTTTATAAATGTTATCTTCAATTTCAGCATTTATTATTTTAGATTCAATCCCTAAATCAGCTAAATATAAGAGCTCTTTAATTTTTCCAACCATTCCTCCGGTAACATCGACATTTGTTGTTCCTTCCAATGTATCCAAATCTTCCATTGACGTGAATTTCTCATAAAATACTGCATCATCATGGGTTTTAGGATTTTTATTATAAACTCCGTCCACATCAGTGCCTAAAACAACCATCTGCGGATTCAGATTGCCTGCCAAATACTGGATAATCTGGTCGCCTGAAATAACGCAGAACTCCAAATCACTATCAAGGACAACATCCCCATAAATAACAGGTATGAATCCTTTTGATAAATAATTCCTGAACATGTCAAGATTTCCTTCAGTGATTCTTTTGGAAGTGGCTTTAATGAATGAAGAGGCGGGAATTGCAATAACAGGCAATCCTTGACTAATGAACTCTTCACAAATCAGCATGTTTAATTTTTTTACTGCATTTTGAATTTCGCAAAAGCCAATTCTTTTTTGTGGATATTCACTTTTATCAAAGCTTTGACCTATCTTATATTTTTTAGCAGGAGGGTGGCCGAAAGAACCTGCACCGTGAACTATGATTAACTCTTTAGAGGAATTGTCAAGTGAATTTTTAATTTCACGGGCAATTCTTTTTAAGCTTTGAGAATCAACTTCACTTTCCGGTGCATCCTTATTCGTTAAGATACTGCCGCCAATTTTTAAAATAATCATGAAAATCACATACGTACTCTGGAAGAAACTCCACGTTTGGTAAAATTAACCTTTAAAATATTATCTTGCTTTGAAATACCTTCAGCAACTTCTTTTGATTTTCCTGGGCAAAGTGCAATAATACTTCCTCCGCCACCGGCACCAGTGATTTTAGAACCGATTGCTCCGCATTCACGAGCAGTGTATACCATACGGGATAATTCTGGAGTGTTTACACCCAAAACATCTAAAAATCCATGATTAATATTCATCAATTCACCGATTTTTGCATAATCCCTTTTTAAAATAGCCTGTTTACCATAATTGGTTAGGTTACCCATTGATGTAATGACAGGATTGATGATTTTCGGATTTCTACTCTTGAGAGATTTTACATCCTTAACCATCTTACCTGTATTACCATGTTTATTTGTATAACCAACAACAAAAGGAACATTCAAATTAACCTTAAATGGTTCGAAAGTCTTGTTTCGGGATAAATAAACAAGTCCACCATAAGTTGAAACCAAAGTGTCAAGCGGAGATGCAACTCCCTGAACTGCCTGTTCAACCATATGGGCATCATGGGAAAGGGATTTTTTGTCAAAACGAATATTATGATATCTGTACAATGCAGCAAGCGTAGCAACAGTAACTGCCGCTGAAGAGCCTAATCCTGAACCGATTGGTATTTCAGAAGATAAAGTCATTACTATTGGAGAATGATCATGAACTCTATGAAAAGCTTCTAAAATATATCTAATAATACCGGGTTTTCCTTTTTTTAATTTATAAGATTTTTTTCTGGTGTTCAGCTCAACTTCAAAATTTAAATCATAAGACTTCAAAATTGACTTATCATTGTAAGATGGTTTAATCTCAACATATGCTCTTTTATTGACTGCACCTGCAATAGCGGGTTCACCATAAACAACAGAATGTTCCCCAAATAAAATCATTTTTGCCGGAGCAGAAGCCATAGCCTTCATCATCAACACCTATTTAAAAATACCTGAAGCATAACCTACAACAGAGCTTAAATCTCCAGTTACATCACCGCTTGTTTTATATTCCAAAATTTCACAGTTGTGTTTGCCGCACATTTTAGATAGTGCAATAGCGGTCATGACCGGACCGTAACCACACATGGTTATATTATACTGAATGACTTCCTCATAAAGCTTGAATTCATTCATATATCTGATATCTTCTAAAACAAATCCGTCAACAGTGTTTGCTTTTTCCTGATTATTGAAATGAGACAAATCCGTGCTTGCTATAACGCAATATGATTTACCCAGCTTTTCTGCAGCATCAAAAATTGCTTTTGCAAGATCAGTTGATGCTGAAAAAGACTGGGAGCCCATGACAATAGGAACTATGCTGAAATCGTTGGAAAAATATTGTAGAAAAGGTAGTTGTACTTCAATACTATGTTCAAAAAGATGGGCATCAAAATCGGCTGAAGCCACATCAGAACATGAAATGATAGCATTTGCGAAATCATCATCGATTTTAACATTTCCTAATGGGGTTATCCATTCACCTTCATTATAAACAGAAACTTCACTGCCATAACCTGTATGGTTAGGACTTAGAATTATAAAAACTTCAGGAAAACCGTTTTGAACTATCTGGCAATAGCTGTGAGAAGCTATTGGACCAGAATATTGGAAACCTGCATGAGGAACCATTACATTAATAGGATAATCATCACCATCAAATTTATTTAATTTTGGAATATGACCAACTCCAAAATCGCCTAAAAAACAATCTTCAATTGTTTTAGCTAATATCTGGGGATTATCCGGATAAAATGATCCGGCTACAGCAGGTTTTCTAATCATTTAATTCACTTAAAATTTAAGTTCGAAATCAGTTGCTTCGATATCTAAGTCTCCATCTTCTGGAATGTCTCCTCTTTCTCTTAAGATTTGTCTTGCAAGTAACCAGTAGACTAAAGCGATAGCTTTTCTACCTTTGTTGTTTACAGGTACTGCAATATCAACGAAACTGAGTAAGTTTTCAGTATCACATAAAGCAATTACTGGAATACCGTTTTGTTTTGATTCGAGAACTGCTTGTGCATCTGATCTTGGGTCAGTTACGACAATGATTTTTGGTTCGATGAATTTAGCGTAATTCGGGTTGGTTAAGGTTCCAGGAATGAATCTGCCAGGAATGGTTTTTGCACCAGTGATTTCACCGAATTTTTTAACAGGAGCTTGACCGTATTGTCTGGTTGCTACTACTAAAATGTCATCAGGGTCATATTTTGCTAATAATTTTGCGATTTGTCTGATTCTTTCATCAGTTTTTTGGATATCTAATACGTATAAACCGTCAGATCTTACTCTGAATATGTATTTTTCCATATCACTTGTTTTTTGTTGGGTTCCAATGTGTAAACCAGCTGCTAAATAACTGTCTAATTCAATTAATAATTCATTTGTCATAATAAATTCTCCTTTTTTAATATTTAAAAGTCATCTTCAATTTTTATACATTCTTCAGGACATACGTCCATACATACTTCACAATAACTGCACTCATCAGGGTCAACAATAACGATTTTGTCACCTTCGAGAACTAAAACTTCCATAGGACAAACATCAGCACATTCGGCGCAGTCATCTCCTCTACATTTTGAATAATCTAAAGTTATTTTTGACATTTATAACTCTCCCTATTATTAAAAGTGACCCATCCTAGGATTTGTGAGTTCCTCTTCAATGCGGATTAGCTCATTTAATTTAGCTATTCTTTCTCCTCCTATAGCACCTGTCTTAATCAAAGGAGCTGCAAAACCAACAGCAAGATGAGCAATAGTCTCATCAGTGGTTTCGCCGGACCTGTGAGATACTACAGGAACAACATTATTTTCTTTAGCTAACTTAACGGTCGCATAAGTCTCTGATAATGAGCCTATCTGATTAGGCTTAATGATGATTGCGTTTGCCGCATTCATTTCAATACCTTTAAGCAGCAATTCCTTATTTGTTACAAATAAATCATCACCGCAAATGAGACATTTATCTCCGACTTTGGAAGTTAACTGAGCAAATCCCCCGAAATCAGATTCGTCGAACGGATCTTCTACATAAAACATATTGTAAGTTTCAATAATGTCTTTTACAAACTCGATTTGCTCTCCAGTATCTCTTTCGATACCATCCTGAGCATAAACATATTTCTGCTTTTCTGAATCCCATAATTCAGAAGCAGCCATGTCTAAGGAAGGCCTAATCTCAATACCTAACTCATCACCAACCTCTTCACATGCCCTAGCTTGGATTTCTAATGCAGTGTCATTGGAAATATTAGGTACCCATCCGCCTTCATCCCCTTTTCCACCAGTGAAATTGGAGTCTTTGGATTGGATTAGTCCTTTCAATTTTTTGTGGACTGAAGCGTTAGCGAAAATTGCCTCAACAATATTTTCAGCTCCAGTTGGAACAACTAAAAATTCCTGAATGTCCGGCGCATTAATGCCTGCATGGGCTCCGCCATTCATCATGTTTCCAAGAGGGTAAGGCAATTCATTAACCCAGTTTCCTCCAAGATATTTGTATAATGACATGTTGGATGATGCTGCAGCAGCCTTAACGACAGCCATTGAAACAGCCACAGTAGTATTACCGCCCATAGCTGATAAATTTTCAGTTCCGTCCACTTCTTTCAATACTTCATCGATAGTAGTAATGTCATTCGCATCCATACCGATAAGTTCGGAAGCAAGAACATCCTCCACTTCACTTACGATAACATCCACACCACCTTCCGGAAATGAGACCACTTCTCTTGAACCGGTACTCGCTCCGCTAGGTGCAGCAGCCCTACCGAAACCGTTCCAGGTAGTCACATCCACCTCTACGGTCGGGTTACCTCTGCTGTCCAGAATTTTACGAACTTGGACATTTTCTATTACACTATCCAAAAAAAACACCTCAGTGTCAGTTGATTTGTTACCACATAACCTATAATCCTTAAAAAGCAGTAAGTTTCTTTATAGAGTTATTATGGTATTTTTTATTTTTTTAAATAAATATAATTAGAATAAATAGGAATTAAACTATTTATTCAAATCTTCATTTTTTATAACATCTAATGGTAAAACTCCTTCTTCAAGTTCTTTATAAGCAATGTCAATAGGATCTAAGGAGTCACCAAGTTCCACTTTAGGTTTTGCACCCATAGAAATTTGAATTGCCCTAGCACCTAAAAGTCTAGCTTTTTCAAACCTTGTTAATTCTTCCATTTTCATGAATATTACTTCCATTTAAAGCTTTATTTTACCTAGATTTATTTATACTAAAACTATCCCTACAACCTGTAAATTTATTCCCATGTTTCAACATGTGAAATTAACATTCTTCTACAGCAGTATCTAGTTAAACCTAAATCATCTAAAATATCTTTTGAATCTTCTTTAGAATAATTACCGCGTAATCCTAAATCAGAAAGAACTTTGTTAGCATCTTCATGATTAATAGTTACTTGGTCAATAAACTTATGAGTTAAATCACGGTCTTCTAACTCTTCAAATAACTGTTTACCACCAATTTTTCTAATTTGATACTGATCAAAGTAAGCTGAAACAGGTTTTCCACAACTTAAACATCTTATAGGAATCATTTAAATCATCTTTTATAAATTTTAATAAAATATAAAAGTACAGAATGAAATTATCTGTAACTTTTTTGTTTACGTGCTCTTGCTCCAGGACCACCATATTTTTTAGGTTCTGAACGTCTTGGGTCACCTACTAACATAGTTCTGTCGTAATGAGTGAATTTTTCTTTTAAATCCATATCTTGTGACCATTGTACAAGTCCTTTAGCAATAACCATACGTGCAGCTTCTGCTTGGCCCATTACTCCTCCACCAACAACGTGAATGTTGATGTCCACTTCATTAGCTAATTCTCCAGCTAATTTTAATGGTTCTTGTAATTTTAAATTAGCAAGCTCTGGAGAGTAAAGTTCTAAAGGTACTCTGTTAATTCTGATTTTACCGGTTCCTTGTTTAACGGTACCACGAGCAATAGCTGTTTTACGTTTTCCACTTGTATGAATAACTTTAACCATAATCACACATCCATTTATCTAAAAGGTAGCTCCTAAAAGTTTGGAGATTTCTCCTAATTCGATACCTTTTTTGAGATCTTTGTATTCTGCTTCAGGAACTGCTTGGAGTTCTGCATCAGCATATTCGGCAGGTACACCTACAAATGCTTTTAAACCTTTGTATGCAACTTTACCTTTTGATTTTTTGAAAGGTAACATTCCTCTTACAGTTCTTCTAAATATATCATCTGGTCTTCTAGGATATTTAGGACCTAAATCACGAGGGTTAGATATACTTGCTCTGTCAACTCTTTGTTTATATTTAGCATAAGCCCAATCCCTGTTTCCAGTTAACATAATTTTTTCAGCATTAAGAATTACTACTTCTTCGCCTTCTAAAAGATTTTTACTAGTAATACTAGCTAATCTTCCTAAAACGCATCCTTCTCCGTCAATAATCATCATGTTTACACCCTATTTATTCAATGATCCTAATGTTTGATCCTTTAGGATTTGTTTCGATTATCTCATCAATTGAGATGCATTCTCCACCAGCACTTTCGATTTTTTCCTGTGCCTTAGCTGAGAATTTTAATGCTACAACATTTACTTTTTTGTCTAATTCACCATTAGATAAAACTTTACCAGGTACTAAAATAGTTTCATCTGCAACAGCATGCCTATTAATATCAGATAAGTTTACTTCTGCAGTTCTTCTATTTGACCTACTAAGTCTACTAGCAACATCTTTCCAAATAGCTGCATCTTCACTTTTTGATTGTTTATTAAGTTTATTAATAAGTTCAATAAGGTTAGGATTAGTTTTGATAATTTTCTTAACCATTATTTACTCCTCCTTCTCACTAAAACTGATAAATTTATCTGCTTTTTCACCTAATTTATCACAAGCCGTTAATAATACTTCTTTAGGAGGCATTGATCCATCAGTTTCAATTCTAAATATGAAATCATTTTCACGATATCCTACGTTAATATAACTTTTGTCAGGTGCACCGTTTGCAGCTGCCCTGTTGATAGAAGCTCTTTCACAACTTTTACACATAGAACAATTTTCAATATCCAAAATTTTAATCTTTTTGGATCTTTTATCTGATTTCAGGACACCTCTAGGACATGCGTCAGCACAGTCATAATCGATGTCGACATCATCATTAAAAGTGATATCCGGATATTGTTTATAAGCACAGACAGTTGTTGGCATCCATTTCACATGGTTTTTACCGTAGCCTGCTTTAGCGTAAGCTTCCACAATAAGTTCTTCATCTTCTTTAAGCTTAACAATAGGAATTGTATCGTATACTGGTTTAATTTTTGAGTCTGAAGATATTAAATCCTTAGAATAAACTACCTTAGGTCCAACTTCTTTTAAACTGAATGCAATACCTTGAGGTTCATACCATCCATCATCTTCAGGTAATAATAATCCTTCGATAGCATCCAAATCAGAAACCAAAGGAGTTAAACCAAGCCTATGAGCAAGTACCTCATTAAACATTGCAGAATCATTTCTGATAATATTAACATCTTCAATAGCTATTTTAGGAACATTGACCATAGCTGCTCTTCTAATAGCATTCACAAAAGGTACTTCTGCATCACGAACAATGAAAACAATTTCATCATCGCTTTGACTTTTTAATTCTATCTCCATATTAAACCCTTCCACTTATACTCTTCTTCCTCTTTTACCACCAGGTCTTCCAGTACCATCGTGAGGAATAGGAGTGATATCTTCTATTTTACCTATTTTAATTCCAGCTCTTGCTAAAGCACGGATAGTAGCTTGTGCACCAGGTCCAGGACTTCTAGGTCCATTTCCACCAGGAGCTCTTACTTTAATATGTAATCCTACAAATCCTTTTTCTTTAGCATCATCAGCTATTCTGGTTGCTGCAGCCATAGCTGCGAAAGGTGAAGCCTGTTGTCTGTCTGCACGAACAACTTTTCCACCAGACCATTGAGAAATAGTTTCAGCACCAGTAATATCTGTTACAGTAATAATAGTGTTGTTGAATGATGAGTAAATATTAGCTATACCCCATTTTTCATCTTTTGCCATAATTACACCCTTTATTCTTCTGTATTAGCTTTATTATCCTTATTATTGTTGTACTCTTCAATTTGTTTTGCTACAGGTGAAGAACGATAGAATCCAATTTCATCTTCTTGACCTTTTAATACCACATAACTTGGTGAGTTGATTTTTTTACCGCCTAAAGCTATGTGTCCGTGTACAACAAACATTCTTGCTTCTTTAGGAGTACGAGCTAAACCTTTTCTGTATACAATAGTTTGTAATCTTCTTCTTAAGATATCTTCAACAGTTAAACCTAAGATATCTTCAATAGCAGCGTTTTCAGGCAAAACACCGGTTCTAGCTAAGTGTCCTAATAATTCTAATTTTTCTTCTTGCATTTGATCAGTTGAGAAACCGAGTAAGTATCTTGCTTCCCTACGATATCTTCTAACTAATGTGTCGGCTTTCCAAATTTCTTTTTTGTTTTTTAAGCCGTATTTAGTCATTAATTTGTTTTCATCTTTAATTCTTTCTGCGTTCCAAGGATGTGGTGGTGTATTATACTTTTTCCTTGATTTTCTTGGTTGACCCATTAAAACATCTCCTTATCTAAATAATAATTATATTAAAAATAGCGTTTATGCTTATGAACGTCTTACACCAACTGAAGCACTTTTTCTGAAAGTAGATTTGGTTCTTTGACCTCTGACAGGTAAACCAACTTCGTGTCTTCTACCTTTGTAACTTCTGGTCTTTTTCATTCTGTTCAAATCATCTCTTAAAGTCATGTCAAGATCTGATTCAATTAAGTGAATGTCTTCACCAGTTTCATAATCTTCCCTACGATTTAACATCCAAGTTGGAATATCAAATGATTTAGGGTCTTCTATAATGCTTTCAATTTTTGCGACATCTTCATCAGCAATATAACCGATTTTAGAGTTTAAATCTAAATCCAATACACGGCATATAGTTTTAGATAAAGATAAGCCTACACCTTTAATATCAGTTAAAGCGTGCTCGATGGTTTTGTTACCATCTACATCCTTTCTAGAAATACGCACTAAGTGCTTAAAATCGTCTTCCATTAAATAACCTCCATTTATAGAGCGAACCTACGAGACGTAAAATAATAGATTCGAATGTTTTGAATTTCTCAAAACACAGTTCTTTCAACAATATAAACTTAGTTAAAAAACTAAGAGTGCAAAAAAATATCAGTTTAACAATATCTTTAATTTAATAAAAAAATAGTGTTAAAAACTAATAAGCGCCGAGACTGGGATTTGAACCCAGGAGGGCAAAACGCCCACGAGATTTCCAGTCTCGCGCCTTACCAGGCTAGACTATCTCGGCACAACTAGCTATAAAAAAATACTTGCACACATATTACACAGTAATATGATATAATAATATATTATAATCAAAGTATATAAAGGTATTGTTTAAATTAGAATTTTAAAGGAAAAACCAGAATATTTGAAAAAAATAAACCTACAATCCATATAAAAATATTTTACTAACATATACTATATAAATATAATTAGGTGATAAAATGAGTTGGATTTTACTCATAGTAGTAATTTTAGTTATTATCTTTTTAGTAGTAACAATAGTACATATGTATAATCAATTAGTAAATTTACGCAATCGCGTGAAAAACAGCTTTGCACAAATAGACGTTCAGCTTAAAAGAAGAAATGACCTGATACCTAATCTTGTGGAAACCGTGAAAGGATATGCCGGCCATGAAAAAGGTGTCCTTGAAGAAGTTACAAAAGCCCGTGGAAATGTAATCAATGCAAGCGGCGTTAAAGAAACAAGCCAGGCAGACAATCAATTGACTGGCGCTTTAAAATCATTGTTTGCAGTGGCTGAAAACTATCCTGACCTGAAAGCGAACAGCAACTTCCAGCAGCTGCAATCCGAATTGAGCGACACTGAAAATAAAATCTCATATGCAAGACAATTCTACAACGACACTGTACTGATGTATAACAACAAATGTCAGCAGTTCCCATCAAGCATGCTTGCCAAACTATTCGGTTTTAAAGAAGAAGACTTCTTTGAAGCAGGTGAAGAATCACGTGAAGTTCCTAAAGTAGAATTTTAAATGGTGAAAACCCATGAACTTTAAAAAAATAGCTGTGCTGATAGTATTGTCCCTAGTTTTACTATCCACAGTTAATGCAATTTACGCTGATGATGACAGGGAGTATAACATCATCGATGCAATAGTTAACCTTACCATTAATGAAAATGGATTGCTGCATGTGGATGAAAGCTATACCTATTCTTTTGACGGCACATTCAATGGAGTCTACAGGGACATTCCCTTAAAAGATGGGGAGAGCATTAAAAATCTTGAAGTTTATATTGACGGAGCCTACGGCACTTATGAAGTTATAGAAAAAAATGGCGAAACAAGACTCAAAGTCTATCTATGGGCCGATGAGGCACACACCAAAAAGATTCATGACCAGGATGTGACCGTCGGCTATTCATATGACATGAAAAATGTTGTGACACTGTATAATGACATCGGATCTCTTCAATACAAATTATGGGGTGAAAACTGGGAATGCGAAGTATTGAAACTGACTTCAAACATCAATCTGCCTGGAGATAACTCCAATCAATACTACCTGAACCCAGAATACTATAATTTAAGCGATTCGATGAATGGTGATACGATACATGTGGAAACAAAAAAGATTCCTTCAGGAGAATTCTATGAACTGCAGGTACTGATGCCGTTGGATGACTTTTCAAATGCGACTTATGCAAAACATGTGGACGTTGACGGCAAGGAACAGATTATGCAGAAACAGGCCGAATATAAAGGTGGAGTGAGTTTCTGGAGTAATGTATTTAGCGCTTTATCAGCACTCTGTTTTATTCCTCCATTATCTTTAGTTTACATTTACATCAAATACGGAAGGGAGCCTAAACTCAATTATGATGGAATATATGAGAGGGAACTTCCGACAGATGACCCTCCGGCTGTTGTCAATGCTATGATTGCAAACAGAGACAATATCGGAAAACCGGATATGAAAGGATTTGAAGCGACAATAATGGATTTGATTGACAGAAAAGTATTCAAAATACATGTTGAAGAATCCGAACACACACAAGACCTAATCCTGGAGTTTGATGATTCAAAATATGATGGATTGTCACCTGATGAGAAAAAGGCTTATGGTCTGTTGAAGACATTTGGAGATGGAGACCTGTTGAATGTGTCCAGATTATCCTCAAAGCTAAACAATGAAACAAACGGAAAACTTTTCGTTGAAAAGCTTGATGAGTGGAAAAACACTGTATATGATACACATATTGGTGATGACAGACTTAAAGAATACTTTAATAATAAAGGAACTATCATGTCTCAACTATTGACAGCATGCGGCATAATTATTGCAGTATTCATATTTTTAATTAGTCTATTTTCAAATCATCCTGCATCAACGATTGCAATGATTGCATCAGTAATTTTAGGTGTGATTTCATTTGCAATGATATTCCTTCCGGAAGATATTTTTGGACAATGGACTCCTAAGGGTCGTCTCTACTATCTCAAATGGAGAAACTTCAAGAAGTTTTTATCAGACAACAGTTTAATTAAAGAACACCCTCCGGAATCAATAGTTATATGGAACAAGTACCTTGTTTATGGAACCGCTCTTGGAGTAGCTGACAAGGTTTACGAATCCATGAAACTCCATGAACCTAGAGTGCATGATGATGACTATTATTATGGCAGTGATTTGTATACATTCCATTCATATGCAGGATTGTCAATGCTTCACAGCGCATTCAACGATGGAGTATCCGCAGCAAATCCTTCATCAGATGGTGGCGGATTTGGTGGCGTCGGAGGAGGATCCGGCGGTGGAGGTGGAGGAGCTTTCTAGCTTCCCACATAAACACCACATATTAATTTTTTTAATCAAAAAACAAAAATAATTATAAAAAAAGCTATTTCCAAAGTCTTGGATAGATATCTGGTTTCATTAAGACTTTTGATGTATTGACTACAAATCCACCTTCAGCTTCCAATATCTCATCAGCAAAAAACAGTGAATTACCTGCACCTACCAATTCACCTTTAAGAGTTTCGATAGCTACAATATCTCCTTTTTTAATATCATCGGACAGGTAAGCTACTCCACCGCTTGCCAAATCAGCACCATGGCAAATTGCGTCAACTGCAGAGTCTTTTATCACAACTTTCGGCAGATAATCAGCCGCTCTCTCCATCGGCATTATAGCTTCACGCAAATATGACTCATCCCCGTCTTCTATCCAGAAATGATACGCATCAGTAACATCCTGCAATGTTACAATATTGTCACGTTCACGAAATGAACCGACCTGTGTTCTTCTGAGCTCTGCCATATGGGCTCCTACGCCTAAAGCCTCACCTATATTGTGACAGTATGTTCTGACATAGGTTCCAGCTTCACAGCCTATTCTGAATAAAACATCACGGCCTTTGATTTCATAAATGGTTGAATAATAAATATTACGGGTTCTCAATTCACGCTTTACTGCAGATTTAACTGGAGGCAATTGAAAAATTTTGCCCGTGAACTCCTCAAATACACGACGGATTTCACTTTCAGGAACATCAGCATGGAATGTCAGCAGACAGACATATTCCTTTGGAGCAGTCAATAACAATTGTATTGCACGTGTTGCATCAGCCAAACCGACAGGCAATACTCCAGTTACTTTAGGATCAAGAGTTCCACCATGACCAGTCTTATCCAGCTTTAAAATACGTTTCACCCAGGAATCTACTTCATGAGATGTCGGTCCTGATGGTTTATCTAAATTAATTACACCTTTTGAAATGTATTCTTCAATAGGTCTTTCTTCAGGTTTACAACCATATTCAGGGTTTGTAAATGCTTTGGATTTTGTAATTAAATTAGTTTTCATGAATTAAACCTTAAAAAAATAGTATAAAAAAATAGTAAAAATAATGAATAAAATAATTATTCATCTTATAAATCAGCTAAAGCTGCTTTGATAGAGTCAGCGTCACCGGAAACATCGATAGTTTCTTCGGTTGGTTCTAAGTGAGCAATGTTACATCTTCTGTTTTTAACAGCTTCTCCGATAACTTCTACGAAGTTTTCGTCGATGATTTCAACGATTGCACATTTTTGTCCAGCTTCTCTTCCAGCAGTCTTAACACATACTCTTCCTACTTCAATTGATGCCATTATATCACCTTTAATGTTGTTAAAATGATTTCTGATACTTTTTCGGGATCGAATGTACCAGTGTTAATAATCAAATCATAAATATCCATATTTTTAATGTCAATATTATGGATATCCATATATCTTAAAGCTTCACTATCTTCACGAGTAATTATCTCTTGACGAGCCAAATCTATGGATTTTGATTCCCTTTCAGCAATTCTTTGAGAACGAACATCGAAAGGAGTTACTAACCAAAGTTTTAAATCAGCTTCAACAAAATAAGCAGATAACCTGCCTTCAACTATTAAATTATCCGCAGATTTAGCTAGTTCAGCTTGTCGTTTATCAATCTCTTTATCGATATCATCATTACCTTCAGCAAATTCACTAAACTCCAAAACAGACATGCCTCTTTCAGAAGCCATTTGTCTGAAAACATATCCTGCAGAAATGTAAGGAATATCTAGTTTTTCACTAAGCAGTTCCGCAGTAGTTGTTGTTCCGGTTCCAGCTAATCCGCCGAGAGTAATTATCATTATTGTCTAGCCTCTTGTTTGAAATGTTTACGCATACATTTAGTACATAAGTACCCACCGTATGGACGGCTAGGTCTTTTGCTAGTTTTTGAAAGTTTACCGATTTCGTATGGACGTCCACGAGGAACTCCATGTAATACTGCACCACATTCAGCACAAACGTGCTTAGATGGTTTTTTCTTTTTGTATCTTAAAACATTTTCTCCGCCAGGAGTGTTTTTTCTCATTCTTTTATATGATCTTGATCTAAACCTATTTGCAGGCATTTAATCACCTTGATTAATTTAAATAAAAATTTAATAATTGTGTAATAGCGTATTCAAAATAGAATACTATAATATATCTATTTCATCATTAATAAATATATAAGATTTAAGGGTTAAATTAGAACCCTTGTTTAAATCCTAAGAATTTTCTTAATATTTGGCTCATACCAAAAGTACAAATCATATACCATAATAACCAACCAATTCCATATGGAATTGTAGCTTTTCCTCCATATAAAAATTGACCAATGAAATGCCAAAATGGAGTTAAAGTAAGCCAATAGGCAGGAGCAGGTAATATTAAAACCAAATCATGAATAGCAGAAGTTCTCATCCAAAAGAATATTAAAATAATTGGAACAAAAGTAACGAACATCGGTTTGAATGAATCCATCATCATTTCATTTTGGTCTTTTAACATTTCAGTTTGCTCAGCCTGAAGCTTAGCAAGTTCTTTTCCATCCCCTCTTTGTTGAGCTTCCCTGAACTTTTTCTGGAACTCTTTTGACTTTTGTTGTCTCTCATTAAGTTTATCCTGATCAACCAAATACTTGTTAGCAATAGTTGTAATCAATGAAACAATAAAAGCAATTATCAATACAGTTAAAGCAGGATTATGTGGATTTGGATCCAATGCTAAAATCGGATTGAATATAGTATTTAAAGCATTAAGGACAGAATCACTAATCATACTAAAAATATCAGCCATTAT
This sequence comes from Methanobrevibacter sp., assembly GCF_017447225.1. Classification (GTDB taxonomy): domain Archaea; phylum Methanobacteriota; class Methanobacteria; order Methanobacteriales; family Methanobacteriaceae; genus Methanocatella. Next base: position 20,423 of record NZ_JAFSNZ010000079.1, read on the forward strand.
ACTCACCTATTTTAAAACATCAACTAATTTTGATACAGTTTTTTCTAAATGATTATCATGATTTGCAATAATTTTAACTGTAGCACCAGTTAATGTTGCATATGCCATAGAAGCAGCTCTGTTCATTTCTTGATGTAGCTGAATTTCACTAGCTTTTTCAACATCCCTGGAACGGGTATCGTCATTCATTCTTCTATATATAATTTCGTCAGGATTTGCTTCAACCATGACAAATAAATCAGGCTGTAATTGTTCTAAAACCCAAATTGGAAGTCCCGGTAAAAATCCGGAAGGAGTACTGATAGTACAGTGAGTATCCACGATAACATTAGCTTCAGCAGATTTTTCATGGATTCTTTTAGCTGCTTTAGCTTGGATATCTTTTTGAGTTTCAGCAGGTAATTTTCTTAAAGCATCCCTATCTTCAACAAGTTTTTCTTCAATTGCAAGTTCAGTCATTATGTCCCCATAATTTAAATGCACATAGTCAACTTCTTCAAGAGCTTTGTTAAGAAGAGTGGTACTTCCTGAACCTGGAATTCCTGTTAATACAACTAATTTCAATTTAACCCCTCATTTTTAAAAATGTTTGGAGAAGATTAATCTCCTCCTAAGAATTTTCTGAGTAGTGGATTTGAAGACATTAACTGTTCTTCAGCCATTTCTTCGTAAAGCTTATGTATAATACCTACAGTAAGCAATACACCGGTACCTCCACCTAAAGCACCAGTTAAATCTGCAAAGAATGCAATTAAACCTACATACAAACCACTTAAAATGGTAAGTGCAGGAATATATTTCCTTAAAATCTTATATAATTGACGTTTACTACTTCTGAAACCAGGTATTTGAATACCGGAGTTATAAAGTTGTTCTGAGATTTTCTTAGCATTTAATCCACTGATTTCAACCCACAGGTATGAGAACAATACACAACATGCCAAGAAGAATATTGCATATACAATAATGTGAATCGGTTCTGTTACAAACATTCCAATATTATTTGGAGTTGATAACAGCCATGCAATACCGCTTACAGCTTTACCGTTTTGAATTTCACCAAGAATAGGGAAACCTATTTTTTGGAAAACATTCGCTATAAGTGAAACGTTAACAAGAAGTGCACTGGTCAAAATAACCGGCATGTTACTTGCATAAACGAATTTTAAAGGATATTTACCAACCGAACCTCTGATTCTTCCGTGACCTCTGACTGAACCGTGTGAAATTGGAATCTCAACACGAATAGATTCACCATATACAACAACCAGGAATACACAAATTGTTGCAATTAACGGAATTAATAATGAGAAATCAGCAGCGCCCATTGCAATGGATTGGATAAATCCTGGAATAGCTCCTGGTAATAAACCTTCTGAGGTTGGCAAGAAATTAAATGTTCCTACAATAATTGCCTGACATACACCAGCAGCAATAAAAAGACCAATACCTGATCCGAATCCCCATTTTGAAACAACTTCATCCAAGTAAATTACTAAAACTGCACCAATTACAAGCTGAAGGAATAACACACCGAGATAAGAATTATCAATAGGTACTAAATTTCCAGTTAATACTAAAACACCGGCTTCAAATATTGTAAAGACAATAGATAAAAGCTTTTGAGTCGCCTGAAAGTGTGATTTATCCTTATGTGAAGAAAGATCCAAATCCAAAAGATTGGAACCAACTAACAGTTGCAATACAATAGACGCAGTAACAATAGGACCAATTCCTAAAGTAAGAATTGAACCAAAACTTCCAGCCATAACTGCTCTTAAAGCTGCAAAACTATCTACAGCTCCAGCACTTAATCCATAAAGGGGTATTTCAGTTAAGAAATAATATAATACCAAAATAAGAGCAGTCCATTTAAGTTTTTCATTAAAATCTTCATTGTGAACAGGAGATTTTACTTCAGGTAAAAACTTAAACAATGGCTCTAAAATTTCGAGTGATGACATTTTATTCCTCTAATAATAAATAAAAGAGAGAAAGACTATAATTCTATAGCTTCTCCTCCAACTTCTTCAATTTTTTCAATAGCAGATGCTGAGAATTTAGGTGCTGAAATTTTGAAAGCTTTAGTGATTTTACCTTTAGCTAAAACTTTATCATAACCTAATTCAGTTACATCAATTACAATAGCGTCACCATCTTTGGATGCTTTACCGCTAGCAATTAAATCATCTGCTTTTTCTTCTAAGTAACTTAAGTTAACAGAATTAACTTTTTTAATCATTTTTTGAGGTCTTTTGAAACCGTGTTTACCGAAATGATCAGGATCGTGAATTACGGTCCATGTCCAATGTTGTTTTCCAGCTCCAGCTTTACCTTTTCCACCTTTGTTACCTGCACCTCTACGTTTTTTAGTACAGCCTCCTCCGTTGGATCTAGAACCTCTAAGTTTGTTAATTTTACGTTTTGTTCTAATCATAATAAACACCTTATTTAAAGCATTCTTTTTGCAAGATCTTTAATTTCTTCGCCCCTGTAACCTAAAGATCCACCTTCGTTAATGGATAAACGGATATCTTCGTATCCTTTTCTAGGAGGGTGTAAACGGAATACAGGTTTAATTCCCACATCAGCTAATTTAACTTCAGAATTGATTAAAGCTTCAGCTAATTCTGCGATATTATTGTAATCAGAATTTTCAGCTACAAATTCATCAGTAACTTTGTTATTACCTTCGATTCTACCTCTTTTAGCAATGATGTCAGCTAAAAGTTCAGCGTCGATTTCACCCCAGGTAATGTAATCCTTAGACTTTTGAAGCATACCTTCAAAACTAGGATTTTCTTCAACTAATACTGCGTGGTTGATTCTGTTAAGTCTTAACATGTGTAAAGTGTCAGCAACTTTTTGAATGACACCAGTAGTTCCTCTAACTCTAATAACTAAAAACATAATCATCACCAATTAATAGTTAACTCCCATTTTCTTGAGGTCTTCTTTACTTGCTTTAACTTCACTTAAAGTTTTTAAAGCATCAAATACTGCATTAGCAAAGTTAACAGTAGTTTGGGTTTGACCGAAAGATTGAGACCATACATCGTGAATACCAGCAAGTTTTAAAATAGTTTTACCTACATCACCGATTACTAAACCTACTCCTGCAGGTGCAGGCATTAAGTTTACGCTGACACTACTGGTTTTACCTTGTACTTTGAAAGGTACGGTGTGTTCTCTTCCACAAACACAACCCCAATCACCACAGCCTCTTCTTACTTTAATAATGTTATATTTAGCATTATCTACAGCTTTTCTGATTGCAGGTCCAACCTCTTTAGCTTTACCTTGACCTAATCCAACATAACCATCTTTGTTACCTACAGCAACAATTACTCTGAAATTAACTTTTCTACCAGATTTATGCATCCTTTGAACTAAGTTAACATCCATTACTTCTTCTTCTAAATCTGGAATTAAGGCATCAACTATTTCTAATTCCATAATTGGAAGACCTTTTTCAAAGATTTCATCGATATCAGTAATGGTTCCATCTTTAACTAATTGACCCATTTTAGTTTTAGGTTCCCATTCATCAATATTAAAACTCATAGTTATACCTCAGCCTCATCAATATTTTTAATAACTTCATCAAAGTTTTCAGGTAAATCTGCAGGTTCGAGACCTCTTTCTAAATACTTTGAGAATTTTTTAGCTTTTTCTTCGTCATCTAAAGATTCAGCATAATTTGCAACATGTTCTCCTCTAATACGTTCATCTTCAGGGAAGATAAAATCACCGTGAGGAACTTCTAAACCTGCATCAACAGCACCTTTGAGAGCTGCAAATATTTTAGAACCTTTAATAGGAGATCTTAAACCGATGTCTAAAATTGCATATTCAATACCTTCAGCTAAAGCTCTTTTAGCACAAAGGTAACCGGTTAAATAAACACCAGTGATATTACCAGTATTACCTAAGTATCCGTAGTTAGCTAATTGTTTACCAACAGCGGATGCTCTTGTGATATCTCCTTCAGGAGAGTAATCAATAACTTGAACAGTAGCTTGATTGTTAGATACTCTAACAACTAAACGAGATTTTTCGTAATCGATTAACTTAATTCTTGCACCGTAATCGGTTTTTCCTTCTCTTCTTCTTCTAAATGCTACTTTATAATTTGATCCTTGTGCCATGTTTACTCATCTCCTTTAATTAAGTCATGGTCACGTGCGTAGTTTCTCATGTAAGATTTACTTCTGAAAGCTCCACCTTTTGCCATTTTGTATAATTTACGGTAAGTGGTAGCATCGATGATTTCTTCTTCACGCATTTCTTTAAGGTCTTTTCTTAAAGCTCTGATTGTAGTCATCCATTGTTTTTTCTTAGGAGTACGAGCTTTTTTAGCACCTTTTCTACTACCTGCACCTTTTCTTTTTCCTTTTGCTTTTTGTTCCGCGATTTTTTTAGATCTGTAGCTACTAATACCTTTTTGAGGTTTTGCTTTAATAGCTCCATCGTTGATTAACTGTTTTACTCCTTCTCTAGTAATCGCCATGGATACTTCTTCGATTCTTTCCGGATCAATCCATACACGATTAAGCCCTACTTTAAGGATGCTTGCAGCTAATCTTTTTTGAGTTGTAAGATTCATATATATAATCCTCCATATTCAGCATAGCTGATAAATTTAGATAAATTATCTAAACTCCCTTAATTTTTATTTTTAATAGTTAAACCAATTCTATAAAAGCCCCTGAATTGACATAACCTATAAATATAATTCATAATTTTAAATATTTTTATTTAAAACTTTAATTCCTAACTCAGATGCTTTATCTAACATCAAGAGTTTTTTCCTTTTACCAATAGAAGCACTGATTCTTGCAGCATCAGTTTCTGGGTTTAAAGCTTCTAATTCTTTCATATTGTGAACAAGAACATCATTATAACCAGAAGGATGTAAATTCCTAATAGCTCTAGGGGTTCTGTAACCAATAGCAGGCATATCTGGTTTTCCTGCTTCATATCTTCTCATTTTACTAGTTTTACCTCTAGGGCGTCTCCATTTTATTCCAAGTTTTTTATAACGAGCATATTCTTGTCTTTTAAATCTTTTATTAGCCATTATAATCACCAATTATTCTTTGCTAGTTAAGTATATTCCGTCTTGGAATACTCTAGGATCTCTTCCTTTAATTTTAGTTGCTTGTTCTAAGTTAGCCATAGTTTGACCAACATGTTCCTTATTAATACCAGTAATTGTTACCTCATCACCTTTAACTGCTACTTTAGCTGTACC
>NZ_JAFSNZ010000080.1 GCF_017447225.1 Methanobrevibacter sp.
CCTAAATCAAGCTTTAAGTCATTTGCAATGTCTGACATGAAAACTCGTTTGTTCTGTTTACAGTATTCAATTATTTCTTCTTTTTGCTGATGGTATGGAATATCCCTTAATGTAATTTCTTCAATAATAGGAAGATTGAAAGTATCATTTGTCATTTTTTTCCTCCAAAGTTAATATACACAAAGTAATTTATCCTATATTATTATCATTGATAAATATTGTGATGATTTACTGACAAAAAAGGCTCTTTAAGTATCTGATAATTAAATTGGTGTGGATTATTCAAGTTTTAAGTTTGAGTGAAGACAATTTTTATCAGTCAGAACAATTAAAATGAAAACGTTTTTCAACATCTCCAAACAAATATCTAATCATGGTATTCTGTTCAAAATGCGGAAAGGAGTCATCATCAAATAGCATTTATTGCAATGAATGCGGTCATGTGCTAATGGATGATGAATATCTGAATCTCAACAAGCTTGAAACTTTCAACGAAATCGCTAACGAAAGTAATTTGAAAATTCTTGAAAATAACCAGTTGTCCACACTCGAGTACAATGTCATTTTAAAGAATATAGAAAATATGGCCCGTGAGTATCTGAATGATTTGGAGCATGAATTCAAAAGCAGGTCAACTCTTGGAAAAATCAAATTGCTAACATTGTCATATGCTGATGTAAGCTATAAGTCAAAGGGTGCGGAACTTGGAAGCTATTCATATAACCGCATACAGGTTGACGACAGGCTGAACGATTCGGATGTTATATCCACATTGATTCATGAGCTGTCACACCATCTTTTCGATGAAATCTTTGAACAGATACTGATGTATGTATGGGAAATTGAAAAAAGTGACGCCCTTGAGGCATATGTGTCATTTACTCTTGGAACAAATGCTGTTTTTATTTTGATGAATGAATACTGTGCCCACAGCGTTGAAGGCAGGTTCATACCTCACGGATATCAGAACTACGGATCATTCAATAAGATTCTAACTGAAGAATTTGATTTGAAAAAGGATAGTGAAGCCATTTTCTTTGCGCTGATTTTGGGAAACAGCATAGCCGATGACATCATCCATATCCTTGAGAATTTCATCGATGATAATTTAAGGCGGGAAATCAGACAGGTCTATAAGGACGACTATAGCGCACCGCCAAGCTACGACCAGATTCTGCTTGAGAAAAAAGAGATTCTTGATGATGAAACTAAAGTCAGCCAGATGCATATGATGCTGATGTCAGGAATTGCCCTTGCCAAAAACAAGGAAAGTGCTGAGGTATTCTCAACAATCAAGGACGGATTCATATCTAATAATAGTTAGAATAAGTTCTATGAATCAAATTGGTGACTTTTGATATGTCCTCTCCGTTCAGCAGTTTCAGTATGTAAATCCATGAGTCCTCCTGAGATATTGCTGGTTTTAAAGACTCAATCGCCATATATGATGTTTCAAACACTGCTTTTAGCGTTGTGCTGTCAAAGGAATACATATCCAATATATTCTTTAGTTTTTCTATCAGTACAGGGTTTAAAGTTGCATATTGCGGCTCTGATTTTTTTAAGCTTTGGGAAAAGCTATTCAAATCCAAAAGCAATAGCCTAATATATATCTCTGTGGTGTGAAAAAGATCATTGGCCTTTTCATAGAAACTGGACAATACAAAGAGTATGTTTTTATATTGGTCGATTTGCCACCTGCTCTGTGCCATATACTCCTCCTGTGTCAGATATTTAATCATCTTATCCGAAGCTATTTTATTTGTAGGTTTTACAACATCACTGAATAGACTATCGAACTTGTCGACTGTGATAAGAGATTTTAACTCTGAATGGTTAAAGTAAAAGAAAACGTGTCTGTTTTTATTTATGAATCTTCTAGCTTCAAAGGATATTGTGCCTGACCGGTATGAACTCAAATCAATGTTATCATTTATTCTTTCAATCAGCTCGTTTTTACGTCCGGACACCTTCAGATTATTGCTTTTCAGAATGCTTTTCAAATCCTTAACTGTCAAATTATCCAAATCAAATGAATTGTTGATGTATCCATCGGCAATTGCCCGATTTTCCAAATCAGTCAGATTAACATTAAATTCACTGATATGTTTCTGTGGAATAATTGAATTATATTTATTCAGATAGTCCAAATAAAGCACATAAGCAAATTTAAATCTGTTGTCCATTTCTTTGGAATTTCTCAAATCAAATGACTTTTCCAAATCTTCTATTTCCCTGTTAGATGATTTACTTTCATCTTGGGAAATATCTTCGTTAGATGTGAAGCTAAAGCCGCACTTATAGCAGTATGAATCTGTCTTTAGGATTTTGCGCTTGCAGTAAGGGCATGTTTTCAGATTGTGCTTCTGATTGATTAAAAATTTCAAAGTCCTTTGTTTAGGTGAAGTTATCTTAACTTTATCCTCATGATTTTCTTCACTTTCAATAGATGACAGCTGCTTTATTAGAAAATTTAATCTTGGCTCTATTTCATCAACACTAAGTCTGCCCTTTTTAATTTCATCTTTTAAAGTGGATTGAATGTTGTAACCGAATTTATGTTCAATTCCGTTGCGTTCCAATTTTTCGATGAAATCATCATTCAGTAAAAAGCCACCAGTCAGTTCCTTCAGTTTCTTTTCTTCAGGAGTTTTGGAAAATAGACCCATTGTATTAACACCAATGATATATCTGTATCTTATCATTTATTAACTTTTTCTATCCTAATCCTCTCAATAACTATTAATAAGACCTGTTTCTTGATTTATCCGCAAATTTTGTAAGTACAATTTAAAAAGATTGTTTTTTAATTTATATTTACCTCTTGAAGGTTTGATTATCATATTCTTATTAATTAAACTTTTTAATAATGCTGACGGTTCGGAATTTAAATTAGCATTTTCTATGATATATGAATATGATAAAAATGTTTCGTCGCTTTCAGCCATTAAACATAGTATTTTTCGCTCTTCAGTTGTGGATTTGCTGAACAGTACTTTAAATTCACGTTGAGCTAAAATATTTAATGAATGTATAACTGCCTTTTTAAATTCAGCCATAGTCACTTTATTATTTTCATTTATTTCTTCAAGAGGATTCACCATAAGTCAATAAATTAATATTTTCTCCGTTTTTTCTGAAGAACAATGCACTTTGTTCTTTATTTGATTTAATATTTTGTTTTCGTTTGTTTTAGAATTTTAAATGGTTTTATGATGATTTTTAGTAGGATTTTTATTTGAATGGAGAGGTAATTTTATTTGTTAGTTCTGACATACTTTAATTTAGACATTTCAATTTCATAATTTATTGTGATTTTGAATGTTTACTATGCAAAATTGCTTAAATTTTACTGTAATTTATGGTGATTTTTGCATAATATAAACGGAGTACAGACTAGCATAATCAACTTCAAATATTGGGGGTTTATTAAATTTTGAAGTTTTTGGTTTAATTAGTATGCTGTTCCTTTTATATTATTGAATCGAACGAGGTTATAGGTCATGTTAATGATGTAGATCTCTTTTTGAGCAGATGTTTTGTCGGAAGTTAATAATTTAAAAATACCTGCGGTATTTTTAATATATCCATTAATACTTTCGCTTTCGGAGAATCTTTCATTATACATGTCCATATATCTCTTATTCGTGAATTTATTTGTCATTTCATATTTTAAAGGACTGATATCATCAATTATCAGTTGATGATTGCATTTGTGTCTGAATGGACAGTCAATTGGACATTTAAATTCGTGTTTGTATTTTCTGTCTTTCCAATGTTCTGGAATGCCTTTTCTTTTGTTTCTATCGTTGTCAATGATAAAATCATCACTTGTTAGTGTTGATTTTTGACCATATGGGCAAATATATCCATCCAATACTCTTTTCATTTGTTTTTTGCTGATTTTGTCATCATTTTTTGTGTTTTTGTTTTTCTTTTCCAGATTGTTTTCTGCTCGTATTTTATTGTTTCTTTGTCTTGCAATGACTTTGGGCATTATTAACACGTTTATTGCGTATTTATCTGCAATTTCAAGGTTGTGGTCTGAAAAATAACCTGAATCTAAAATGAATGTTGTTCTTTCCAGTAATGAATTGATTTCCTTGTAGTTTCTTCTAATACCATATTTCTTCTGTAAATCCAGTAATATTTCGATTGTTTCTTTTATATCGATTAAAACTTCTTCTAATACTCTACTATCATTTGGTTTATCTAATAAAAGTCCTCCGAATACTATTTTGTTTTTTAGCATCATTTGTTGTAAGTTTAATGCGAAATCAAATTTTCCTTTTTTGGTTCTCATCATTATGGACTCGGGAAACATAATGGAGACATAATTTTGTTTTCTTCCCATTAATGCTTCTGTAAATAATGGTATTTTCTTGTATATTCGTTTATTATATATTTCTGGTCGTTTTAAAGCTAATTTAATTAATTTTATCATTTCTTCATCATCTTTGTAAAATTCTTCTTTTTTCTTTAATTCTGTCAGAAATCGTTCCATTGATTGTTTTCGATTATTATGTAGGATTTTCCATTGTTTTGCATACTGTAACATGGTGATTTCATCCCAGGTTATTTTATAATGTATGGAACCATTAACTAACGCATCAGTACCATCAATAAATAATCTGGAGAAATCTAGAAACTTTTCTTCATTAAATTCCAGTAATGTGCAGCAAAAAATCTTTTTTAAGGTTAACCGATTGTTTTCTTTGAAAAATCTTCTAAAAGTTGAAGCAGACGGCGTTTCTCCACAAGTAAAAAACTGTAACATCCGATTTACTCTACATTCACGTGCTATTCCAGTTAAATCATGAATATGTATTGTAGAACAATACATTAATACTCCCAAAATTAATTCACGAGGATAAGCACGATTACCTTCTTCTGAGCTAAATTCCTTGTTAAGATCCTGAACCAAATCTTGAACATATGGTTTAAAAATGAATTTAGTAATCATACGAAGCTTATAACTCTCATTACCAAATTCTGACAATCCATCTAAAATATTTTCCAGTGTAAATAACAATAACTCTTTCAATGCCATAAATAACACATTTCCATTAAAATTCTAATACAATAAAAATTTTTTAAAAATAGGATAAAAATTACTCAATTCCACCAATATTAAGTCAATGATTTTAGAATTAAATAAAATTTATTCTATATTAATAATATGTAATTTAAAGTACTTATAATTATTCTTATTAACTTTTAGTAATTTATTATTACTTATAGATTATTTTAAAAATTTTCAGTTATTTAATGGAAATTTCAAGTGTTTTTATCCATTTTAACACTCGCAAAAAATAATTTTCAAAAAGAGCCAGAATCTAAAAAAATAAAAATCCAAAACATGAAAAAAATAAGTCAAATAAAACCAAAATTATGCTAAAATAATTAATCTCCACCATATTTTAATTATATAAGCAATATAAAATTGTTTTTAAATAATTTGAATTGTTTTTAGTTATGATTTAATAGAATGGGTGAAGAATATTATTTTTAGAAATTTTAAATTTAAATTGTTTAAAATTAGTATTTTTAGAAAATAAGGATTTAATGATTGTAATTTTAAAAAAACAAGAAAATTAGATTATTATTGAGTTATGAGTTTTCCTCTTACAAAAATGGTACAAATATTAAGTAAAAGACTATAGTAAGTAAAATAACATATAAAGGCGTGATTATAGGTGTTGCCAAGGTGCAAATATCATTGATTAAAATGCAAAAAATGAAAAGTAAAATGATGGCAACTATAAGATAGTTACCAGATAATATAAAACTGAAGTCAATGCAGGAACTGTTAAATTGTCAATTCCACCATAACTTAAAGCTTCACAAATAGTTGCAACAGCAGAAATAGACAGAATAGCCACTAAATTAAATTCAGGCATTGTATAACCGATTGATGTGAAAACCATCCATACAAATACACTCATAACAGTCGTTACGACAAACATGGACAGTGATCCTTCAAGGGATTTTGTACTTCCGAAAATGGAAAATTTAACTTTACCGAATTTAATACCTATTAATGCTGCAAATCCGTCACCATATACTAAAGGAACAATAGCTAGTGCAACAATCCATATGTAATTACCAAAGATTATTAACAGTACTGTCCAGATTGCAGAATAGAAAAACAATCCTAGAGCATGTCCAGATTCCGTCATGGTGTTTTCTATTTTGATTGGAGAGTATTCGGTTAACAGGAATGTTCCTATTGAAGCGGGCAATGTCAGTCCAATAATCATAACCCAAGGGTTTGAAAAAAACGGCATTGCAAAAATCATGTTACCTACCATAATATGGAGGAATTTACGTGAAAATTCAGGTCTGGATTTTAAAACCTTTTCTGCAATGACAAATATTGCAATTACATAAATGTATACGACAATTAATGCAATGATATCTGTGAAAATCATTCTTTATCATACTCCCCGTATTCACAGCCGGCGTTTTCCATTTTTACATGGTCAATTAATGTACCATCTTTTTTATAGAGTTTGATTTCTCCCCAACCGTTTCCACCATTCCATAGTCTGTTGTGGAGTTTTTTGCCGTTAGGAGCTTCATAATTGAATAGCATCATTTCCTCACGTTTACAGTATAATACAAGTTCCATACGTGAATTTTTGTTTGATGCGTTTATATGCCATGTATGAACGTCTTCTCCTTCTTCGAAGTCGAAATCGATTTTTACGAGATTCCAGAATCTTGCAAAGTTGTATTCATACATCGTACCTTCATAATAAAAACCAATTAATAATTTACGGGGGATTGCTATTCCAAATGCTTTAGGTCTTCCACCACCTGCTTCAAATGCAGAGTTATTTAATTTTTTACCTGTTTTAAGACTGGTCAGGTTGCATGATGAAATCCATAACCATGGTGAGGTAAAGTCTCCTCCCCAATTTTTATCGGCATATCCATATGATTTTTCAGGAATTACTTCATATTCAACACCGTCCAGCCAGATTGTTCCGCTGTATTGTGTTTTTATTCCTTCAGCATGCCAAAACATTTCAAAAGAGTTCAATTTTCTAAAAATTTTACTTGCACCATAACCCACATTGAAAGTAATTTGTTTATCAATGTCCAAATCCCATCTCATGTCTCCAGCATCACTCATATATTCTGGGTGATTTTTGGCGTCTTCTTCTGTTACGGTACATGAACCTGACATATGGGTTTCAGTCAGAGAACAGTCTCCAACACGAATGTTTAATTCATTGTCCGGGCATTGGAAATCTTTCATTGAGTAAAAATTATGAATTTGTTTTGGATTTTTTCCCCAGGTTCCAACTTTTGTCATACAATAGGATGGCCTTTTGCCTAATCTTTGATTTTCAGGATCTTGACCTAAAGTAGGTTCATCCTCAGCTAATGCAGGGTTACATACAAAATATTCAATGAAGAATGGTTTTGCTTCTCCAGTTTCCTTATTATATGCAGTTAAGGAATGCCACCACCAATCATAACCTTTTTTTGCGAGTGGTCCTTTGAGCATATAATAATTTCTTTCTAAATCACTCTTGTTCATTTAAAATCCTCCAACGAGATAATATAAGATATATTAAAGATATAATAAATAGCTTATTATTTGATTTTAATCGGATGAAATAGAATTAAATTAACATGCAAAATAATTAATTTTAGAACAAATAAAATAAGCATGAATCTAAAAAGTATGTTGAAATATTAATTAACAAATTGATTTAATCAAACATGTTTTGTAAAATAGAATATTGACAATATGATATCTACATGAAAAAATAAAAAAGATGAACTAAATAAGATTATTTAGTTCCGTAAACTCTGTCTCCGGCATCTCCAAGACCTGGCATGATGTATGCATGGTCATTCAATTCACGGTCCACGACAGCACAGTAAATCTGGACATCAGGATGATTTTCCTCAATGGTTTTAATACCCACAGGAGCTGCAACAAGACACAGCAATTTGATTTTAGTGACTCCATCCTGCTTAAGACGATTAATTGTTGCTGAAGCACTTCCGCCTGTTGCAAGCATAGGGTCAATTATTAAAACTTCCCTGTCTGCAATGCCGTCAGGCATCTTGTAGTAATATTCAACAGGTTCCAAAGTTTCTTCGTCACGATAAAGACCAATGTGACCTACTTTAGCGTTAGGAACGACAGTGATTATTCCTTCAACCATACCCATTCCTGCCCTTAAAATAGGAACAACTGCATATTTGTCTTCATTCAGCTTTCCGGTCTCCATCTTTTCAAGGGGAGTTTCAATGGTTACCTCTTCAAGCTTTGCATCCTTCATAGCCTCATAACAAAGCAGAATTGAAATTTCAGTTACAAGTTCTCTAAATTCCTTAGTACCTGTATTGATATCTCTTAAAATAGCCAGTTTATGAGTTATCAGCGGATGATTCAATACAATCTCATTCATGTTTTTCCTCCGGAATACATAAGTTAAGGATAATACCTACGATTGCTGCAAGAGACATACCTGAAATAGCTATTGACAAATCACCAGATGCAACGGATAAAGTTGCACCACCTAATCCTAAAACAAGCATTGTAGCTGCAACAACAACATTTTTAGTATTATTGAAATCAACTTGATTGTGGATTAATATTTTCAAACCGTTTACACAGATAAAACCATATAACAATACAGAGATACCACCTAAAACAGGTGCTGGGATAGCTGTTAACAAAGCTGTCAGATGACCTGAAAATGCAAATATGATTGCGATGATTGCTGCAAGACCTATTACATAAACTGATGCGACACGGGTCATACCTACAACTGATGTGTTTTCACCATAAGTTGTGTTAGCAGGACCTCCCAGGAATGCCGCTAAAAATGTTGCAAGACCGTCACCGAGCAAGGTTCTATCCAAACCAGGATCTTCAATCAAATCACGGCCGATGATTTCACTTAAGACCTTGTGGTCCCCAATATGCTCAACCATCGTTACAAGCGCAATCGGAACGATAGTTAATATCGCTGCAAAATTCAAGTCATAATGCATAAACGGCAGATAGAATTCAGGCACAGCAATCACTTGAGCTGTCATAACGCCCGTGAAATCAACCATACCAAGCAATGCTGCAACAATATAACCCACAATGATACCGACGAGGAACGGAATGACCCTTAAGATTCCTTTTCCACGAACTGCCAAAAATGCCGTGGTTAAAAATGCAATTAGAGCAACGATAAGATTTTGCCACGGAATAATATCAAGATCAAGACCAATCTCACTGATAGCCGTCGGCGCAAGGGACAGACCAATAACCATAATCATAGGTCCAACAATTACCGGAGGCAAAAGACGATTAATCCATGCTTTGCCGGAAATTCTGATAATTAAAGAAATGACGACATAAACTAAACCGACAATCATTAAAGCCGTAAAAACACTCGCTTTTCCTGCGATTGCATAACCTGCAATCATAGGAGCAATAAACGCAAACGAACTTCCCAGATATACCGGACTTCGTCCACGAGTACAAATTAGGTAAATAAGTGTACCTAAACCAGATGAAACTAATGCTACAGGGATAGATAAAACATCCGCACCAGCAGTGGTGTTAACAACGATAGGAACTAAAATCGTAGCACCAAACATTGCACATACATGCTGAATAGCAAGCAAAACCCAATTAAGTGCAGGAGGCTTGTCTCTAACACCCAATAGCATATTACTATTTTCTTCACTCATCATATCACACATAATAGATTAAAGAAAATGTACGAACAATTTTCCTATATGTGTTAATATTTGTGACAATAATTATAAAAATATAATGTAAAAAAAGAGAATTTCAATATGAATTTGAGTTCACATTAAAAAAAATAAAAAATATTGGAGATTAATCAAAATCCCCATTGCTTTCAGTTCCCGGCGATTGGCCTGGTGAAAAACTTTCTGAAGATGAAGTGCCGGAACCAGAACCTCCAGAATCTGAAGATGAACTACCAGAACTCTGTGAACTTGAAGAAGAACTGGAAGAGCCACTGCCTTGAGATGATTGGGAATCAGCACCCACATCACCTGAAGATGAATCCACAGACATATTGGAATTTGAATTATCAGTGAAATTCGTGGAATTATCATCACTAGGAGTTATAGAAAGATTTCCAAATGTAATCAATGCATAAAAGCCAGTAGCTAATACAATTAAAATAATTAGAATTAAAATAATAGCATTTTCTAATTTCATTTTCTTACCCCCATTAGATATTGAAATTTCACATATATAAATTTTAGCAAAATAAATGAAAGCTACTGACGGGACTTGAACCCGCAACCTCCGCCTTACGAGGGCGGCACACTGCCAATTGTGTTACAGTAGCATAATAAGAAAAAAATAACAGTTAGTTACAAGAATACTTAAAATTCAAGTTTATCGGAGCTGAAAACTTCAATTTCAAGTTCGCAAGCAACTAAATTTTGAATATATTGACCAAATTTAATGAAATGTTCAGTTTGCATATGCTCTTTTAAGTCTTCAACAGACTCCCATTTCTCAACAAACATCAATGAACCATCATTAACATCATCATATAAATTATAATCAATATTTCCTTCTTCTGCTTTAGATTTTTCAATTAGATCTGATGAAATATCGATGAAAATCATCTTTGCATCTTCATCATTAGGAATTGCTTTTGCTAAAACAATTATCATTTTGTCACTTATAATATATGAATTAATTAGTAAAAGTGGAAATATATTTTTAATTCCCTAAATTTATTTATTTTCTTGCCTTACCTACTCTACGGGCAATTACCAATTCACCAACGGAAATCAGGCCGGCAAAGAATTTTTCTAATCCTCCTGTGGCCCATATAGCTTCACCAAAAGTGGAATCCATAATATTTGCTTCATATTCTTCAGGAGATATTTTCTTACCAGTAGTTTTCTTAGATACTAGGGCGGAAGCGGACATTAGCTCATCCCATGTTACGCCCTTGAGCTGATTCTGCATTGCTTCATATAATTTTGATACTTTAATATCATAAAGCTCAGATAACAATTCGACAATATCACAGGAACGAATCATTCCAATTACCTGATTATCATCATTAAGAACAGGAACAGTAACAAATTTATTGTTAGCGGTTAAGATTACTGCAAGTCTTGCAGGTGCATCCTCATGAATTGTGGTTATCTCTTCATAAGAACTCATTATCTCACTAATTTTTTCGTTTCCTTCCCTTAAACCTCTAGTTATATCAAAAGAAGTGATCCATCCGACAAGCTGTTTATTATCATTTACAACAGGACAAGTAAATCTTCTGATTTCTTCCATTACTTTGGACACTTCAACAACACTGTCATTGCAATTCAAATATGCAAAATCTTTATCCATTAACTCTTTAGCTTTCAAAACAATTCCTCCTATTCAATTTCTATACGTTGTAATGCTCCGACAGGACAATGATTTGTACATTCCACACAGCGGATACATTTATCATTGTCCAATATTACTTCCCCATCTTCCAACCATATGGCTTCAACAGGACAATTTTCTTCACATAAATAGCAATTGACGCATAAATCATGGTTAACGTCGATTTTTCTGCTGTGAACTATAGGTCCTATTATCCTATCCAATGTAATTGCACTTTCATTTTTTGAAATTTCAACACAGGCACTGCATCCGATACATAATTTCTCATTAATATAAGGATATAATGTATCTTCATCCAAATCAATACCTGTATCAAATCCCAATTTATCAAAAAACTCCTTAAATTCCAATGTGAATGCATTTGTTGGACATAAATCAGCACAATCTTGCCAATTGTTTTCTGCACTGTAATCTATGTCAATACTATTCATTCTAACTACTCTATGAGGACACCTAACATTATTCAGGCTGTATTCTACAAAATCGTTCTCACTTTCCCCATCAAAAACAACTACATTTTTAATTAATTTAATAGCTGAAATAGGGCAAGTCTGAACACATATTTCGCATTTAACACATTTATCAGTAATCTTAGCTATCCTAAAAATATTAGCTGGTTCAATAGCACTAACAGGACATGTACCAACACATGTATTACATCTTACACATTTTGGCGCAACAGCAATGATTTCTTCCTCTGCTTTAAAATCATCCAATTCAAATTGGAAATCATCACCATCATCATCTAATTCAACAGATTTCAAAAGAACTTCACGTTCCAAATTTTTCATCTGCTTTATAAACGATACATTCATATTATTACCAACTATGTATTTTATTAAATAAACTTTATCTTTAATTATTTATAAAATCTTTCAACTCTTCCAAGGAAGGGAATTTATCCATCCCAAATCCTTCAATAGCTTTGCTGGCAACCCAGTTACCAATTTCACATGACTTTTCCAAGGTGAAATCATTCAGAAAAGCATATAAAAATCCGCTATTGAAACTATCTCCAGCACCTGTAGTGTCAACGACACTGCATTCAAATGCCTGAACTTCACAATTTTCATCCTTATTGCAGGCGAAAACACCTTCAGAACCTCTTTTTACAACAACAGTACCGATGCCCATATCAAGAAGCTTTTCGGCCAATTGCTCATAAGAAGATTCCTCATCATCATATAATAATCTTAATTCTGATTCGTTAATCAGCAAAATATCACACCTATCCAAAATCGGCTTGATTTCATCCAAACCTTTCTGGACATATAACATTCCCGGATCGAAACTTAAAATAGTATCCTTATTTAAATTATCAAGCAATTTTATTTGGGTTTTAAATGAATCACCGACAAAAGAGGTATAATGCATTATCTTACATCTCATAATGTTTAAAGTATTTATCTCTTCAATGACAATGTCATCGTTGACACCAGGATCGACATAAAGGCATCTTTCACCATCAGAGTCAACAAATCCCAGACATTTGCCCGTGCTTCCTTTATCGGCATAAATCAAGTTATTTGAGAAAACCTCATTCATTGCCAGATTATATTCGATTAAATCACCATCTTCATCTTCGGCAATTTTGCCTATTATTGATGTGGATACGCCCAATCTAGATAAGCCTATGATTGTATTTGCCGCAGAGCCACCAGGAGTATCCTGACTGCATTTGATGAAACTTTCCTCATCTGCTCCTGCGATATTTTCTACAGAATACAGCTTATCCACATTAAGTGCTCCAAAGCCTATAACCTGCGCATTTAAATCATCATCAAATATTTCCATAATAAAACCCTATTTCAATACATCCAATAAATTATAAATTTGATCACCGAGTTTACCATCAAAGTTTCCTGCAGATATTCCAATAACCCCATCAACATCAATGGCCGCATCAATACCTGCCTTTAAAGCTTTAAACATTGAATCGACATCAGTTGCATTGACGACAATTTCAGGGATATAATTCACATTTTCCGCAACCTTGGACTCTTTACCCAATCGTTCTTTTAAAGAAGGGCAGTAATAATGATTTGTGGTCGGTCCGATTTCAGAGTAATTTGTTTCCGGTTTTGATGCTGCTGAACAGACATCAAACGGTGCAGTTGCACCTTCAACTTCCATTATGGCATCGATTATTGCATCCCCCGCAGTCAATACTGCTTCTGGAGTTTCACATAAATACCAGAAATTTCCTCCCATAATCCCATCATTGATTTTGAATTTTTCTTCAATCTGAAAATCAGGAACTGCTATAGGGACGTTTATCATCTTGCGGCCGTATTCCTCTACAGTCCATTCCCATCCGTCACCGCAATGACCCACAATGTCCATCATTTCGATATAATCATCACTTTCACTGTCAGAGTAATCAAATATTCGTGTAAATGGTTTGACCAGCACATCTTGCCTTAAACGATAGGATAATTCGAATGCAAATTTTTCTTTATCATCCCCACCTAACCAATACTGGACAACAGCACCGAAACGACCATCAGGAGTTTCACTTTTATCTAAAAAGCCTTCTACTCCCCCTTCAACCCTACCGATTACAGCACTTGGGGTTGATGTTGAGTCATATGCTGCTCTTTCAACTATCTTTTCAGTTGGTCCTGTGATTAAAGCCCTTACATATTTTCCTTCAAAAGCTTCAAAAAAGGTATCTTCAACTTTTTCATAACTCATTTTATCCTAATCCTCCTATGTCTTCGCCACGAATATTATTTCGCATACTGACACTTTCTTTTAGTATTTCATCATAATTTTCTTCATTGATTAATTTGATAATAGGATACTCATCATCAAAGACTTCAAAGAACCTATCTGCAATTTCTTTGTAAATAGAATATTTCTCAAATAATTCCTCAATATTTTCCTGTGAATTATATTCATCGATAAATTTTAAAACTTCGGATTTATCATATTGTGAGTAGACATTAGCTATTACCGCAGTGGCTACGGCACTTGGTGATACGATAGCTATTTCAGCAACTTTCAGAGGATATTCATTGCCGTTGAATGATATTGATATTCCATCATTTTCACGGGCAAACTGAAGAGGTTCCACATCCGTTATGCTGTCACCAATATATAAAATCTGATTGATATCAATGCCATCTTTTTCAATTATATCGTCAATGGCCATTTTCTTGCCTAAACCGCCAACAACATCAATCTGTTTTATTTTTTCATAAATGGACATTTTAGGAATTTCAACGAAGAATATGTTATCAAATAATTCGTAATCTTCAGGGTTTTCAAGAATCTGTTTTTTGAATTCGTCAATTTTAGCCAATTCTTCATCATTCAAACACAACCCATCCACATCAACATCAGTGTAATATGCATTTTCAAATGGAAATTCCATATAATTGGAAAGTGCTTCAATATATTGGCCATAACTTGTACTAACTATATACGTATTCATAGATTCCTTCAAGTATTTTAAAAGGAATTTTGAATCCCTGACAGCATAAATATTATTTTGTGAAAAGCTAATCAAATCATCATTTTTAAGGTTTTCAAGTACAAAAAACGGTAGAATTAATTTTAAAGTATTTCCTGCCTTATAACCTTCTTTTTTAACAACATCAACAAGATAATCATCATATAAACTGAGAGTTTTAAATAGTTCATCACCATTTTCAATGAAATGCGCACATAATTCAAATGCGTTATCGTTGAGTGTTAATGGACCTTCACAGTCTGTAATAAATGATTTTTCAAACATCCGCTCACCTAAAGTTTATAATTCTTATTGAATCAACCGGACAGATTGCTTCACATGTTCTGCAGTAAATACAATTATCTTCTATGAATTCAACATGATCCCCTTTCAGTTCCAAAGCCTGAGTCGGACAGTTCTTTACACATATTGCACATGCCTGACACTTTGTAGTGGATATGGACAAATCCGCCTCCCTCTGTTTGTAAAGATAAGATCTTGCATAGTACAAATCAGTGTCTTTACTATAATAATAATCGTCATAAGCTCCTATTGCATCGAACTGGCATTGTTCCACACATTTACCGCAATAAACACAATTGTCATTTATGGTTATTGGATCGGGACCATTGAGCTCAATTGCATCAACAGGACAGACATTATAACATTCACCGCAGGCGACACATTTCTTGTTGTAGACTTCAATGTTTCTGTCCATCAGATAAGAACCGAAGAGCTTATCAAACTTATTTACTTCAATACGTGAATCCAAAACAATGCCCAATTCCTTTTCCATCTGGTCATTTACTTTGCATTCAATGAAATTTTCAAATTTCTGGTCATCGAATTCCAAAGACATTGCAGTTGCAACCCTTTTAAGAACAGAGTTTAAACTTATTAAATCCAGAGATAACCTTTTCATATCGTTATCGACAATACTGGACACAATATCAAAGGATTTTATTTCACTGTACATTTTATAAGCTTTTTTACGGGAAGCATATCTGATAGCTGTTGACGGACAGGAATGCATACATTCCTCACATCTTGCACAGTATCCCGGATTGATATAAGGCAACTTATTAGTCCTTCCGACATTTATTGCACCTGTTGAAGGACATACCCTGGTACAGGTCATACAGCCAATACATTTATCCTGATTAACAACGATAGCTTTACCTCCCTTGACTGTTTTAGGAAGGAGCTGTCCATACTTAATCGCATCGGTAGGACATACTCTGAAACAATATCCACAACGGACACAGGTATCCTTATCAATTTCACTGTGCGGAGGATTGTTACCGTCATTTATAATGTGTATTGATCCGTTTTTACATGCCTGCACACATGCACCGCATGCCTTACACAATTTAATGTTAATGTTTGGAACTTCCTCCTTGATAGGGGGATCCATATGGACATCAAGGGAAATTGCATCATATGGGCATGAATTACGACATAAAACACAACCAAAGCAAGTATTTTTTATTTTTACAAGACCATCAACTTCATCCATATAGATTGCATCAATAGGACATGAATTAAGACATGGCTTATCCGCACAATTTTCACATTTTGTCTGATTAATCAGATAATCAACATCAACATGTCTCAGTGGTCTTGGAGTTTTAGTATAACTGTCAATCATAACACTCACTCCATTAAAATCTCCTCATTTAAATTAGATGCTTTCACAGTAGTATGGATAATTCTATCATCCTCTAAAGAGAATTTTGCTATGAAATATTTTATTACTGAGAAAGGACATGTCTGATAACATATACTGCATCTTAAACACCTGTCTTTATCTCTAACGATTGTATCTTCATCCTCATCAAATGAAATACAACCTGTCGGACAGTCAGGAATACAAAGCTGACATTTCTTACATTTACTTTTATCCCAATCAATGATTCTGATTTTAAGCCTGTTAACGGCATTGGAAACTATTTCAAAACTGACTTCCTCATCAGGAATAATCTTGAGAGCTTCATCCCAAATATCATCTAAAGGAACATCATACTGAAGAAGACTGTCCTTTTGGAGTGCTCTTAAATCCTCTTCTTTGGAGTTAATATAATCTTCAAGATAATTTACAGTTAAAAGAATCAAATCCTTTTGATCCTGTAAGTTTTCAACGAATACACCTTTCATCGCGCCGTTGACCGGACAGACATCTATACATTCACCACAGGCAATACAATTGAGCTGGTCTACATGCATTTTATCATTAACAAGAGATATTGCATTGACAGGACACTTTTTCATACATTTCTTACATTTAATACATAAATAATCATCAACAATATATTGTCGTTTTGAAGGAATAATATTGAATTCCGGTTTGATTAAATGGTTTTCACCGCATTCCAGTGTTTTCGGTTCTGTAGGACAAACTTCTGCACAAAAACCGCAACGAATACAGGCTCCCTCATAGATTACAGGATAAGTCATTCCTTCTCCAGTCTCATCATCCTTTTCACGAATGATTTTTATTGCATTAGGTGAAGGACAAGATACAGTACAGGCACCGCATCCAATACAGTACTCCTTGTTTACTTTAGGGAAATTCCTAAACCTGTCCGGTTTTTCAGCAAGTTCAGGTAAAGATTTAGCATTAGTAAATGCATTGGCCCATGCCTTTTGAGCAAAGTCATAAATATACCATATTAAAGATGACATCTACATTACCTCACCGAAATTTTTTAAAGAAGTCTTTCCGTGCTCATCAGTGACAGCAACCCTTTCGGCACATGCAACACAAGGGTCACATGAGGCATAAGTTGCAACAGCATCAGCAACTGACGGCACATCCCTAATCATGTATTTAGCACAGGAGTCCATATTCGGAATACTTGGAGTTCTGATTGAAATATGCTTAATAAGATTACCGTTGGTTTCAATCGTGTAGGTTACTTCACCACGGGGTGCCTCATTTCTCCATTGGGCATAACCTGATTTAAGCTCAACAGGAACACGAATATCTCCTTTAGGAATATTGTCGATAGCTTGCCTAATCAAACTGATGGATTCAGGGATTTCATCAAATCTGTTTAAAGTTCTTGCGTAATTATCCCCTTCTTTTCTCCAAATAGTTTTAAAGTCAAGATAATCCTTATAAGTGTAATGATCTTCACGATAATCGTATTTAATTCCGGAACCACGACCAATAGGACCGACAGCTCTTCCTCTAATAGCTTCTTTTTTAGTCATTACGCCGACACCTTTAGTACGGAGACCTAATGCAGGACCTTCAGCAAAGATTTCTCTTGTTCTTTCAAATCCTTCCTCTATTTTTTTGAGGTTTTCCAGAATAGGCTTGAAATGACGTTCATCCGCATCCATTTTAACTCCGCCAACAACATTCCAACCCATATTAACCCTATTACCAGTCAAAAGTTCAATAGAATCCATTGCATATTCCCTTAACTCAAGCACATGCATGAATAAGGTTTCATGGTCTAAAGACTTGAAAAATGTGGAGTTTCCAAGGAAATGACTTTGAATTCTATCCAATTCATTTGTTATTACTCTTAAGAATTGGGCTCTTGGAGGAGCTTGGACTCCGCAAATCTGTTCAATAGTTTCGGCGAAAGTCTGAGTATGCTCATATGAACAGATACCACAAACCCTTTCAGATAAATAAATACCTCTCTGCCAAGTTTGACCTTCAATAATCTTTTCAATACCTCTGTGAACATAACCATATTCAATCTCTGCTTTTACAACTTTTTCCCCTTCAGTCTGGAGTTTAAGTCGGATA
>NZ_JAFSNZ010000081.1 GCF_017447225.1 Methanobrevibacter sp.
TGGTCCAATTATAAAAAGAGTTTCTAAAATTAATGGAAATCAGCTATATTTAACTAGCGACAATACCGATGTTGAATATGACTACATAAACGGTACGATGTATGAAACAAAAGGAATTTCAACATGGGTTGATATTGATGATGTTTATGGAGTGGTCGTACAGTACTAGACTGCACGATCTCCTTCTTCACCAGTTCTTATTCTTATTACATTGTCAATCGGATAGATGAATATTTTACCGTCTCCAATGTTTCCGGTATAGGCGGATTTTTTAATTGCGTCAACAATTAAGTCAACTCCTTCATCTTTTACGACAATTTCTACACGTGTTTTGGGGATTAAATCAATGCAATAACTTGAACCACGGTAAGATTCTCTTATTCCTCTTTGACTTCCTCGACCTTTTACTTCTGATACGTTCATACCTTCACAGCCTACATCAGATAAGGCTTGTTTAACTTCCTGATATTTTTCCTGTCTAATTATTGCAACTACACTTTTCATTTTCGTGGCTCCTAGTTAAAGTTATATGCTGATTCTTCATGGAGATTTGAATCTAATCCACCAATTTCTTGTGATTCGTCAACTCTTATACCATCCATTGCTTTATCAAGTATTTTAGCTAGAACAAAGCTGATTGTAAATGCATATACTATTGTAGCTAATACACTTATGATTTGGATAAGAACCTGTCCTGGATTTCCATAAATCAGTCCTGCTGTTCCGCCGATTGCAGGTACTGCAAATATTCCTGTAGCTATTGCTCCCCACATACCTGACATACCGTGAATTCCCCATACATCCAAAGCATCATCATATCCTAATTTAGCTTTGAGTGTGTAGATTGCAAAGTATGAAACTAACGGAGCAACTGCACCTATTATTAAAGCACCGAATACGTCAACGAAACCTGCTGCCGGAGTAATTGCAACTAAACCTGCTACTCCACCGGATATTGCACCTAAAATTGTAGGTTTTCCAACGATATATGTATCTAAAATACACCACACAACTAATGCTACAGCAGCTGAAACGTTTGAAACAATGATTGCATTAGCTGCCAGTCCGTCTGCCGCAAGACCTGATCCTCCGTTGAATCCCATCCAACCAAACCATAGTAATGCTGCACCGAGTACTGCATAACCTAAGTTATGAGGAATTAAAGCAGTGTTTCTTCTTTTTCCTAGAACTAATGCTACAGCAAGAGCGGAAATACCTGAATTAATGTGAACTACAGTTCCTCCTGCAAAATCAAGAGCATTCATCTGCATTAACCAGCCTCCACCCCATACCCAGTGAGCGATAGGGAGATATACTAGACAAGCCCATATCGGTATGAATATTACCCAAGCTTTGGTTTTCATCCTTCCGACAAGAGCTCCTGAAATCAGCGCTGCAGTAAGGCCTGCAAATGCGCACTGGAACATTACAAAAAGTAATGTTGGTATTGATCCTGTTAAATCATCAAGTCCAATTCCCTGTAAGAAGAAGTTGGACGGGGAACCTATAAAACCATATAGGGACGGTTCACCAAATGCTAGCTGATATCCGAAAATTACCCAGATTATACTTACAATTGAAAATGCTATAAAAGTTAAAAACATTGTGTTTAAGACATTTTTCCTTTTACTTAATCCTCCATAAAAAAATGCTACAGCCGGAATACTCATTAATAATACTAAAAGACTACAAATAAGGACCCAAGCAGTATCACCTGCACTAAAAATAACCATATTATCTTTTCTCTCATTATATATTAAATTTAAATTAATTTTTTTAACTAGTCGGAAGACGGCTTCCTACTTCCGACAAATATATTCTGTTCAAAATACTATTTAAATATTTGGATTTTTCAAAAAAGATTATATAACAGTTAATACAAAAATAGATTACAGTATAGTTTAAAAATCAAATTATACCAAAATAAAAATATCTAAAATCAAAATAAAAAAATGTGTTATTATGAAACAATCAATCAAAGTGAATTTATTAATATTTCTGATTATTGCTGTAATTGCATTTGTTCTAAGCACTGCATTTGCAAGTGTAGTTGTCATCGATAATTCCGATGCCAAAAAAATTACCGCAATAGAAAATGACTCATTCGAACCTCATCAGATTGAAGAGGTGCCTGTAATAATTCCTAAAGTTGAAAATACAACAGATAACACGACATTTGATAATATAACTTCAGACATTATTGAAGTGGCTGATGATACATGGAATAGCCTATTAGGGTGACTAAATTGAGTGAAAAAAGAAAATTCATAAGAGACAGCGTTTATGGAGATATAGAATTATCCGAATTTGAAGTTGAAGTAATGGATATGCCTCAATTCCAACGCATCAGAAGAATCAAACAATTGGGATTGATCAGTCTAATATATCCTGGAGCAAACCACACAAGATTTGAACACTGTGTCGGTACAATGAATTTAGCATCAAAATTGGCTACAAAATTAGATTTAAGTGAGGATGAGATTAATCTGGTCAGAATTTCCGGCCTTCTTCACGACATCGGTCACGGCCCATTTTCACATGTATCCGAAGGAGTGCTGTCATTTCCACATGAAGAACTCAGCAAATACGTGATTGAGAAGACATCAATGCATGATCTGCTTGATGAAAAATTCAATACCGATGATATCATTGACATAGTTAACGGAAAAGGATATTTAGGTCCAATAATATCTGGAGAATTGGACGTTGACAGAATGGACTACCTTCTAAGGGATTCACATAATACTGGAGTCGCTTACGGAGTAATTGATTATGAAAGAATCATATCAAATTTAAAATTAGATGACGGACTGGTTTTAGATATCAAAGGTGTTCAGGCTGCAGAAGGAGCATTGGTATCAAGATACTTCATGTATCCTAGCGTCTATCAGCACCACACCACAAGAATAGTTAATTCAATGTTCAGAAGGGCGCTTAAAAGAGAAATTGATTCAGGAAAAATCAAAGAAACGGACATGTACAAATACGATGATTCAGACATTATTTCCCTGTTCAGACAGAGCGATGATGAAATAGTCAGGGATATGATAAACAGACTAGACAACAGAATTATCCCAAAAAGAGTGAAAACCATAAGGCTGGATAATTTTAAAAATCCTGAAAAATTATATAAAATATCTCAGGAAACATTAAGAAAAGCTGAAGAGGAAATAGCCGAGGATTTCAATATGGATAAAAACTATGTTTTCATAAACATTGCAGAATATCCTCGTTTTGATGAAATGAAAACCCAGGTAAGCGTTGATGACAGACTATATCCTTTAACCGAAATCTCAAACATAATTGGTGCATTAAGCAAAGCAAGATTCAACATACCTGATATCAGCGTTTATGTGCCTGCAGAAGAAAAGGAAAGATTTGAAAAATTGAAACTGAATCATTACCTGGATTTACCTGAAGTGGATAGAGAAAAATTCCATGGAATCCACTATGACCAAATTAAACTGTTTTAGGAGAATAACATGATAGTTGTAGCAATAACCGGAGCGAGTGGAGTAATATATGGAATAAGATTACTTGAAGCTTTAAATGAATTGAAAATTGAAAACAGCCTAATCATAAGCGATGCTGCAAAAACTGTCATCAAATCCGAAACTGACTTTGAAATTGAAGATATTATTGAATTATCTGATAATTATTATGAGTTTAATGACCTGACTGCATCAATAAACAGCGGCTCATTTAAATTTGAAAGTTTAGCGATTGTTCCATGTTCCATGAAAACATTATCCTCAATAGCTAATGGATATGGGGACAATACCATTACAAGAGTTGCGGACGTTAGTCTTAAAGAAAGAAGATGCACAGTTATCGTTCCGAGAGAAACCCCTCTTAGAACGGCACATATAAAAAATATGCTTACCTTATCACAAGAAGGAGCTATAATTTTACCTGCAATGCCAGGATTTTATTCAAATCATGACACTGTAGATGAACAGATAAATTTTGTTGTCGGTAAGATATTAGATTCCTTGAATATAGAAAATAACTTATTTAAAAGGTGGGAATAAATGTTAGATGATATGGATTTTATTAAATCATGCAATGTTCCAGGACCTACAAAAGAAGCAATAAGGGCAATAATACTCTATAAATCAGACGTTAAAGACACAGACAATGTAGTTGATGTGGGATGCGGAACTGGAGGAATTACTTGTGAATTTGCACAAAGGGCAAATACAGTTACTTCTATCGATATAAATCCAGAAGCTATTGAAATGACTCAAAAGAATCTTAAGAAATTCGGACTTGGGCAAAACGTTACATTAATATGTGATGATGGGGCCAATGCAGTAAAGGATATTGACGATATTGATATCGCCATTGTAGGGGGCAGTGGCAGACAATTGGAAAATATTCTGGAATTGATTGACTCAAAATTAAATTCCAACGGCCGAATTATTGTTACTGCAATATTGGTTGACACAAAAGTGGAAGCAGTGAACAAGCTGAAAGAATTGAATTATAATCCTAAAATCATGGAAGTCAACATTTCAAACGGCAGAGTCCTTGACCGGGGGATTATGATGATGAGCGAAAACCCAATAGCCATAATATCAGCTAAAAAAAGATAAATTTGGAGATTATAAAATGGATGACCATAAAAGATGGAAAATCAAATTTTCACTTGTAATGGTTATAGCAATAATAGTTATTTATGGATCCAACATACTGATTTTAAAAGACCCGGAACATGTTGTATCATACATATGGACACATTTAGGATTCATTCCAGTAGATATTCTTGTTGTAGCATTTTTACTTGATGAAATAATAAGCAGAAAAGAAAAAGAAGCAATGATGGAAAAATTAGATATGATTATGTCCACATTCTTCTCAGAACTTGGAAATGACTTGATTAAACAGTTAAGCTCTGTAAATCAGCATAAAGCGGACACCAGTTATTTGGAGTCCATTAAAAACTGGACTGATAAAGATTATGAAAACAGATTAAACGAAATCAAAAATATAAACATTGCTTTTAAAGCAGATGTTGCACCGGAAGACAGGGAAGCATATCTAACTAACATGAGGAATTTACTTGTCAGCAAAAGGGAATTCATCATTGGACTGATAAATAACCCAAATCTTCTTGAAAAAGAAGAGTTTTCCGGATTATTGAATGCAATTCTCCATTTGGATGAGGAATTGGAACACAGGCCTGACTTGAGCAAAGTCACTGATGTCGATTTCAATCACCTGAACGGAGACATGCAAAGAATTTACAACAAGTTAGTTCACGAATGGATTTACTATTTGAAATACTTGAACAAACATTACCCATACATGATAGCATTGATTATACGTACCAATCCATTTGATGAAAAAGCGGACGCATATGTGAAGGAATAAGAAAATGAAATCTGGTATTATTTTATGTGGAGGGCAGAGCAGAAGAATGGGTCGGGATAAAGGATCTTTAATTATTAAAGACAAGCCCATGATTAAATACATACTTTCCACATTGAATAATGAAATAGATGAAGCGATAATTGTTTTAAATGATAGCGAAAGGATTGATAGATATAAAAAATTTATTAATCCTGACGACTATTCATATGACGTGAAATTTGTTGAAGACAAAATCAAAAACAAAGGCCCTATTTCAGGCATTTTAACCGGCCTTGAAAACATATCATCACAACATGCAATTGTATTTCCATGCGACAGCCCAAACATGACAAAAGGCACTATACAGACTCTTTTTAATGAAATAAGTGATGAATATCAGGCAATTGTACCATACCATGACCCGAAAAATAAACTAAAAACATCCGAACCTCTGCATTCAATATACGATAAGAGCATTATTCCATTAATCAATGAACTGATTTTAAATGATTCCCTGCACATCAAAGGAATAATAGAAAAAATAGAAACAAAATTTGTTTTAATAGACAATAAAAAAATATTAAAAAAAGAATTTGAAAATCTTAATCGTCCAGAAGACCTAAAGATATTCGATTAATTCTTTTGTTTTTGAAATTGCGGTATTTACAGCAGAGAATATATCATCTTTAGTTAACGGATGAGCTCCACCTTTTTGCATAGCACAAATTCTACCTTCTTTAGTAACTCCAACATTTAAACGTGCACTTGCAACACGTTCTTCAGATAAAGTTGGGTCTAAAACCATTTTATCACCTATTTTAACGAAAGTGCACATAGCCACTTCATTGTTAATAGGTAAATCAAAGGTATTTTCCTTATCGATTACAACTTCATCATCAACGATAGTTGCGGTTGGTATTTTTGTGCTTTTGAGTGCTGCCATTACAGCAAGCTCTGCAGTGTCAAAGAGATTACCGCAGTTGTCGATTACATGCAAGTCAATGAATAACATCCATACATGTTTACCTTCTTCAACACAGAGTTTATCCAATTCAACCAATTCACTTTCACGGATTCCTCTATCAACTACACGTGCAAGTTCAATAGAGTCATCACCAGGTGGTCCTGGTTCAAAAGTAGGATCAGCCATTGGCAACATTTCACAATTGGTCATTAATACTCCAAGATCCGGGGTGTCCGGGAATGGACTACCTAATTGAGGTTTAACACCAACAATAACTTGGGTTCCACCGATTTTTACTCTTGCAGAACCTTCAGCTTTAGAAATAACATTAGTTTCAATGGAAATATCCCTGTATTCATCAAGGGCTCTTCCATCTTCTCTTTTATCATTAAAAATAAGGTTTGTAATACTTTCTCTTGTAATTTCTGGTACTATATCCATATTAAACACCTATTCTGTAGAGTATTTTTTCATTAATGCTTCTTTTTGAAGCTCACTTACTTTCATACATCCTTCCATAGCTAAATCAATAGCTTTTTGGAATTCTTCTTCAGTTAAATCACCATCACTTTGGAGTAAAGTAATTTCTCCGGTTCTTGGCATGATAGCAATAGGAACATCAGCTTGACCTTCTTTATCTTCCACTTCTGATAAATCAAGCACTACTTCATCATTAACTTTACCTGCAGCACATCCTACAACAATATCTTTCATAGGGACTCCTGCATCAACAAGAGCAACAGAAGCTGCAGTAATACCTGCGCAACGAGTTCCTCCTTCTGCTTCAATTACTTCGATATAAATATCAACCATGGAACGTGGATAGTTTTCCAACATCAAAGCTGGTCTTAATGCATCAGCAGTGATTTTTGAAATTTCTGAAGATCTTCTGTCAGGACCTGGCCTTTTTCTGTCATCTACTGAAAACGGTGCCATATTATATCTGCATCTAATTACACCAGTATTAGGTTCAAGTAACCTTCTAATATATGATTCTCTAGGTCCATAAACAGCAACTAAAATCTTATTTCCACCTACTTCAAGGTAAGCAGAACCGTCAGCACGTTCAAGAACACCTGCTTCAATTTTTATAGGACGTAATTCATTGTACTTCCTACCATCCTCTCTAATCATTTCAGACATATTAATCAACCTCATTAATTGAAATTATCTATTATTTAAAATAAATGAATTATTTTTTGAGTTATCACTGTAGGATAAGTTTTTATCTTTTTTATTTTGGTTTTTCTTTTTTAACTCTTCAATAACATCATAAAAGTTAGGTTTATCCTCAGTTTCTTTTTCTTCTTCAGCTTCATCTTCAACATCATCAGATTCAGATTCTACTTCAATTTCTTCTTCAGCATCCTCTTCAACATCATCAGATTCAGATTCTACTTCAGCTTCCTGAATTTCTTCACTTTCATCTTTGAGTTTAGCTTCAGCTTCAGCTCTTTCTTCTTCTTCCAATTCTTCTTTAAAGTTTTGGAGTTTAGGTTTTTCTAAAACAAATTCTTCTTCTGTTTCTTCAACAGGCAATTCGCCGTCAATAGCTAAGCATAACTTGTTTTTGATTTTATTTGTTAAACCTGAAGTATGAGCTTCGACTTCAATAGTATGGATAATTTCACGGGTAAGTTGTTCCATGTCCTCGTCACCTTTGACCCAAACAAGACCATTCTGACCGACAACGATTTTACAGTTGGTTTTGTTTTTGATCATGTTAATCATAGAACCTTTTTTACCGATTAATCTAGGCACTTTAGTTGGGGAGATATCTACAATGATTCCTCCTTTGAATTTACCTAAACCACGGCCTTTTAAACCAAGTTTGGCTTTTTTAACTTCATCCACATCAATTACTCTTAAGAAAAGTACATCTCCAACATCATATACTTTATTAAGTTCTTTTTTATCCCTACCGAATACTTCAAAAGCAGGTAAAATTCCAGAATATGGAGAATTAATGTCTACATCCCACATTGAGAATCTAACATCATTAATCTTACCGATTACGACATCTCCTTTTTTAGGAACATATTTGCTTTTGAGAGGGATTACTCTAATTTTCTTATTTCTTAGAGAAACCAATCCTATTAAAGAAGAACAGATTTTGCCATCTTCTTTAAAAGTTCCTCTTCCCGGATAATAATCATCATCAGCTAATATTTGTCCAGGAATTACTAAATTTTTATCTTCCACATATATCATAAATATCCCACTCTATGAACATGATTATTTAATAGTTTTTGTCTCTGCTTCACCGCCTGAAATTTCAGCCATCTTAGCAGTGAAAGAGTTTTGAAGACCACCAGGCATTTCAACAATACCTATCCAAGAACCATCCTGTTGCCATTCCTCATTTAAAATTTCACCAAATCCGTGAATAACAGAATAAGCACCACCTGCAGCGGAACCAGGTAAACGAACAGCAACTTTAACTTTTTCAAATTTAATTGGAATAAGTGGTTTGATGGCTTTAAGGGCTGTTTGAACTTGCTGATTTACAGAAATAAATGGATCAAATCTGACTTTAGCCTCATCACATGCATTTTCAATTCTTTGAACAGGATGAGGAAGTCCATTTTGAGGGTTAATAGCTTCCTTAGCAATAGTATTAATAACCAGTTTCCTCTTATCAGCCTGCATCTGTCTTTTCTGATCTGCAGTTAATTGAACAGTTCCTTTCTCAAGGATTATTTTAGAAACTTCAATAGGATCTGTAGTTTCAAAAATTTTATTCATAGCTTCATCAGAAGCTTTATCTCCTTTCTTGGAGTCTTTAAAGATTTCTTCAACAGCTAAAAGATCTTCAATGGCAACATCCTGTCCATCAGGATTCCTAAACTCAGCTGCCAAATCTGGGTCAACCAATATCTCAAAATGTTCACCACTAAATTCATATTTAGCTATTATTGCTTCATCTACATTAACCATTGAAATATCTCCTAACTACGAAATTAAAAAATATTATTCTTCATCACTTTCTTCAGAATCTTCAATGTCTGCTTCATCTTCGACTTCTTCCTCTTCCTCTTCTTCAGCAAGAACGTCTTCAATGTAAGAAGCAACATCATCTTTGGAAAGTTTTACGTATTTACCATCTTCTTTTTTGATGACAGCTATTTCAACATTGTCTGAAGTAGTATCATGTTCAGTAGATTCGTTGATAGCTCTGATAGCTAAAGCAATAGCATCATCGATTGATAAATCATCTTTGTATTCTTCTTCGAAAATTTCCATTGCGGAGGATCTTCCAGAACCTATAGCGGTTGCTTTGTATTCTATTAATGCTCCACTAGGATCAGTTTCGAACAATTTACATTTATCATTATATACTCCACCAATGATTAAAGCAGAACCGAATGGCCTTACTCCACCATTTTGGGTATATAACTGTAACATGTCACATAATTTTTTAGATAAACTGTCTACCCTGATTGGTTCGCTGTAAGTAATTTTATTAATTTGAGCTTCCACTCTTGCTCTTTCGACCAATGCTCTTGCATCAGCTACAAGACCAGAGGTTGCAGCACCAATGTGTTCATCTATTTTGAATAATTTTTCAATAGATGAGGATTCTACTAAGGTAGAAGTAGTTCTTTTATCCACTGCTAAAACAATACCGTCAGGACATTTAATTCCTATAGAAGTGGTACCTCTTTTAACAGCTTCTCTTGCATATTCCACTTGGAAAAGTCTTCCATCTGGGCTAAATACAGTAATAGCCCTATCATATCCAGCATTTTGTAAAGGTTGCATAATATTACCTCACATTTAATAAATATTTATAAATATCAAATCTAATTCAACTACTAAAAAATACAAAATTAAAACCAAATCTCCATGAAAAGGTACTTTTAATTTTAATCATGAAATATAATTAAAATATTTTTTTCTTTTTTCCATAAATCCAATTGTTATTTATATATTTAATATATTAATAAAGTTTTCTATTTTAAAATAACAAAAAGTAATTAAATGAATTTTGAACATCCTTTTATGGTGCCTGAAATACCAATGCATGAAATTGAAATCTGTCTTCTGTTGAAGTTGTTAACAAGAGCCAGACTGGATCTTACCTCATCTTCAAAATCCCTTTGACATCTCAGAATTGCCTTATAGCCTTTATAAAAAGAAATTTCGGAATTTTCAATTAGTTCAATTGTCCATAAGTTAAAATTAGCGGTGTTATTTTCCCCCTGAAAACGCACACAGGCTTCCCATGCAATGGAAGTGAAATCATTTTTAGTCAGCTCCTCTTCAGACTTGATATCAAGCACAAGATAATGATTATGTTTTCTTTGTGATTTTGGAAGAACCTTGAGTTTCATTGTCCAACCACCTTAACTCCTGATAATATCAAGTTTTTTCTGTCCTTACTGAAAGCCAATATGTTTTTCGCCACATCAAAAGAATTAATTACCTCTGATGATGACAAACCGGTCTGTTCAAATACTGATTGAAAATCCTTTACCGTCCTAATGTCAAAAACAGATTCTGCTCCTGAGGACAATATTAAAGGAAATCCGTATTTTCTGTGTAAAGCGTATATGTCCCTGAAATTCGCAAGCACTTTTGACCTGTGGGACAAATAGGATTTGAGGATATCTGTAAAAAACAGCTCGATTGCAACATTGTTTTCCTTGGCTTCACGGGCCAGAATATGATTCAGACCTGAATCGTATCTTTTCAGATATGGCCTTGACAAAACATCAATCTGATTATTTTCAAGAGATGTTCTGTTTATCTTCAGATTTCCGCCTAAAACAGATATGCATGAAGATCTGTCCCTGTATTTACGGACAGTCTTTCTAATTTCTGAAGGATTATTTGATTCAATATATAAAGTGCAGTCAATGTCAATCAACTCTTTTAGCTCCTCTTTCAAATCATTCATGAATGTTAAAGCATCATCATATTCATTTTGATTATATGAAAAATTGATATGTCTCCAACCATAGTTGTGAGCCTGAACAGCCAGTTTTAAATTCATATCATAACTGCTGCCTTTAATATTTAAATCAAACATATTATCATTTTAATATTTCATATTTAATTAATCTTACTAAAAAAAAGAAGATGTGATTTGATTGAAATCACAAAAATTTTAACTATTGATATCTATAGAATTCAACTTGCCAGCTGACGGTTTCATAGTAATCTATAGTAAATGTCTGCGGAGATGAGGATGAATAAGACAGGGAATTGGATCTTGTTTCAACAGCACTTGTTGAACCCCAATCAACACCTGCAGACTCACCATTAGAACCAGTAACATACAAATGATTTGTCGCATAGTTCTTAATTGGATAAGCAGACAGTTTAATCATTATTTCACCTGCCGGAACACTAATAGATTGACTACCACTTCCCGAACCGGAATAAGAACCAATCAATTCCCAATCCTTTGTTTCACTTTCAGTTTTTGATATGGATTGGGTTGTAGCACCCTGGGAATCACCACTTTCACCAGCTGAAACTGAAGTATTATCAGAACTTGTGGAAGCCTGAAGCTGTGAATCACCACTCTGCATATTATTTAGTGCAAAATAACCTATAGATCCTGCTAAAATAACAATTACTATGATTAATGCAGCTATAATTAATTTAGAGTTTGAACTTCCCTCTTTTGGTGGAACATATTCTAAACTTTGACCGCATTTACTGCAAAATTTAGCAGATTCCTTATTTTCAAAACCACAATTATTACATTTCATGAAAATCATTCAAAATAATTCATTGTTAATTATACATTCTATTTTCTATAAATTATATATTTCTATAATCATCTTATCAATGTTTGAATTTAGTTATATACAAAATATGTACAAAATAACATATATGTAAAAAATATGTCTTTATTGTGTTTAAAAAATTATTTAAACATTTTTCTAATTATAAATTTAAAAAATTAAACAAAATAATAAAAATTTTAAAAATAACTAAAAATATAAGAAATAATGAGCATCTTTAACACAAGCAATATACATAATTAGTATATTAATTTAAAGTACATAATTAGACATTAATGTACAAAAATTTACATCAATCAAGTAAAAAATATGCTAAAATTCTAAAATCTTTTATATTAGAAACTATAAATTAACAACTATGAGTAAAGAAAATGACGAGCTTTTGAAATTAACGTCTTATGTTCAAATCTCAAAATACAGAGAAAAAACATTAAAATCAATTGGCGAAGATGTAAAAATACCTACCAACATCGCAAAGGACAGCGGTATTAGAACTAATCATATTTCAAAAGTACTTAGTGAACTTAAGAATAAGGAAATTGTAGAATGCATAAATGAAGAAGCTCGTAAAGGAAGACTTTACAGATTAACCGATACTGGAAAAGAAGTTTTAGATACTATTAAAGATAAAGAAGAAGATTAACTAAAATTTTCAAATTTTTTCTTTATATACTCTACTTCCTCTCTTGCTTCTTTATTATTAAATAAGAAATAGAAGTATGAAACAAACCATTCAATAAATATGCTATTTTTCTTATCATCATCCAGAACAGACTTATCGTAACCGTGAATAACATCCCTATTTACATCAGGAGTGTCCTTTCTGAATTGAAGTAGAATCAGTTCTCTTAAATTATCATCAATATACTTTTCTAAATTTTCAACAACATCATATGCATATGAATTACCAACCTGAATAAACTGATTCAACTGTTCAAAATCAATATCTCCTATTTCATGAAGACATTTATTGAAAGAAGAGAAATTCTGATAATCCAATGGAATAAAACGATTTTCTACAGTATGTGCATAATATTCATTCATTATCTTGATATCCGAAATAGTCAATACAAATTCCACAAAAGCCTTTAGGGCAGGAGATTCCTTAACATTTAAAATGTTAGATAAGAATCTTACACTTAATTCAAACAATAGAAAGTGAGCCAATTCATGAACAATAGCTCCAATTTGCAGAGAATCCTCTAAACGATCATCAAATAATATGAAAACATTAGCACTTTCGCCATGAGCTATACCGCTTGATTTGGGAATGACTGGAGTGAATCTGGTGACTATCTGCAATATCTTTTCTTTAGGAGTGATTCCTGTAATTTCAACATAATCCAACTTCTTAAAAATTCCCTCCAATATGTCCCTATATTCAATACCTGAAATTTTAGCATTTAACATCAATGCCAAATTACCCTCAGTGAATAAATCATCAAAATCAGCAATAGCTAAAGGAAAAATCTCATTATGGCATTTATCACAGCAATTACTGGAATCCGAATTTTTATGACCACAATACGGACAGATATTTTCCTCAACGAGATAACATCCGCAATGTGTGCAATAATTGTTTTTCTTAAAGTTAAATGTTCCGCAAACATCACATCTTTTCATTTAAACACCATTCAAGAAATTTTTAACAGAATTCACAGTATGTGAAAATGTCTTTTTGCGACTAAGGGTCCTTTTAATATTTTTTCCACAATTCGGACAGAATTCACAGCCATAATCGACAATTTTACCGCAGCTGCATACAAGCCTATTTTTTATGCTGCGATCAGGATTTAATCTTTTTCCACATGAAGAACATATTTTTTCCCCAATAGGATTTCTAGTACCGCAAACACATATTAGTTGAGTAATCTCTTCATTCAAACTATTTCCGCAGTCCACACAAAAATCAGCCACTAGATCATTTAAAACAGAACAGACACATCGTTTTTTCATTCCGTCAATATTCACATACCTATCTAAAGGAAGACCGCAATTATCACAAAATAGACTATCTTCATCATTTTCCTTACCACAATTGCAGAAGACTGAATTTTCATATTCCCTGTGGAAATTTATGTCAAAATCATCTTCTTCCTCTTCTTCATGCAATTTACGGCCACACATATCGCAGAATTCACTGTCTGGAGAATTATAGGCACCACATTTGCAGAGAATATCTTCTGTAATAAAATCGTTAATGTTGAATTTTGGCTTTTTGGTTCTTTTAATGAAACGGCCAACACCCTTTTTAATGCGTTTAACCCCACAATGATGGCAGAACTCATTATTGATTTCATTCAAATATCCACAGGAACATATGTCATATTTAAAATCAGAACCAATATTAATGGTTGGTGAAAAATCTATATTAAAATTAAAAAAGCCTATATTATGAATTGGGGGAGTGAATATGTAATTATCATTACTATCTTCAGAAAGTGTTTTAGCACCGCAATCAGGACAATGCTCATCATTTGGAGCTAATCTCTTTCCACATTCAGGACAATAATTCCAAAACCCCATAATATCATAATTTATAATTTGGATAAGGATTTAACCTCATTAACTATTTCTGATAATATCTCTTCACCCAATCCCTCAATATATTTTACAGAACCGGCACATTCATGTCCTCCACCATCTACACCTGCTGAAGGTACTTTAACGGCTAAATTTGAAACTATATCATTTACATTAAATCCGAACTCTGCATTAACCGCATCAGTGGCTCTGAATACACCGAAATCAGGGCCATGCCCTAAAGTCACAATTGGTTTATCCTCTCCGATTTCATGCAGCATCCTGTCATGGACAAAACCGCATGTTTTTCCAGGGGCAGGGAAAGTGAACTTATGAGCATATTTTTCAACATCAATAATATTGAAGTAAATTCCGTTTTCAAACTGTGTGCTTTTAATGTTCGGAAGCACCGCCTTAAGCTGAGTGTCAATTCTTTTCTCATATTCTTTATATAAAGCATCAATCATCTTATAATGCTTATCGAAATTATCTACCGCCAGAATTGTGTCCATGATTCCTCTACCATTCATGAATCTTAGGAAATATGATTCAAAGTCTATACATTCTGCAACTTTTGCCAAATGCTCTTTAGTGAAGTCTTTCTCATAAGCAAGTTCCAGATATTGGTAAACTTCACCACATTCGGCACGGTCTCCCAATGCAGCAATGGCAGGCAAATGCTGAATCAGCTGCTTAACATCAGGATTGATGATGTGAGCAACCTCTGTTGCCAATGCACCTGCAGTCAGCTGTGAGTCTCCTCCGACAAGATACGGATTAACATGAGTATCAACGTATTCATCTACAGCAACAGTTGCATTCATAATTTCACCGTCTTCCTCTTCAACTGTCAATAAATCTCCAGGAGAGTGGTGATCGATTACAACAACTTCAATATCATAGATTTTGGCCTGCATAAGTGCAACAATATCCTCTTCTGTGGAACCGTTATCCAATAAGACAATTAAAGGTAATTTCTGACCGTGTCTTTCCTGGTCTTCCAAAGCAAATGATAAATCTTTTACAACATCTTCAAGTTCGTAAAACGGAGCTTTGGATGGAGAACGTTTGAAATAATAGTATTGCGCATCATTGCTTGGATTAATTTCTTCAATCAATGGAACAACTGCTTTTTCCATTGCAACTCCAGCACATATTCCGTCAGCGTCATTGTGATGTCTGAGCAAAATTGTTCGCCCGTCAAGAATTGCCCTTCTGATTTTACGTGCAGCTTCCCTCATCTTAGGTTTAAGTTTGTTTAAAATATCACTTTTGACCAAGAAATCAACATCTTCAGGTTCAGCTTTCTCATTTAATGCATCGTCAATTAACTTATGTAATTGCTCTTTTTTAGAACCGTCAAGTTTTACCATTGAAGATGACTCGATTTGTGTCTTTCCACCGTGCTGATTAACGTCACCAATGATTTCAACGGCATCACCTTCAGCAATGTCAGGATATGCCCGGACTCCAGCTTCATCAAAAGCAGCGACTTCAGTAACCCCGCTTTCATCAGTGATTGTGAAAATTGTCGGACCGGAAGTCTGCTGAACCTGTAGAACCTCACCGTCAATTCGAACCATCTTACCCATCTTGCTTTCCAAATTATCGATAACAGTTCTTTTAATAGATTTTGTTAATTTAATGAGCCTGTGATTTCTGACATATGCCGGAGCAAAGTCAATTTTGCCTTCCCTTGACTTGATGGATGTGATAAATACAATTACCTCTTCACCTACAGAATATCCTGAGACTTCGCCTCTCATCAATCCCCAGACATTATTGTTCAGGCTGATGAAGGCACCATACTTTTCAATTCTTGTGATTTTACCTTTGTATAGCTTATCACGATCCATATCCCTCATTTCACATAAAGGATCCAATACATAGACATCTTTTACTTCATTTTCACGGGCACGACGTTTTTCTTCTGCTTCTTTTTTCTCTTTACGTTTTGCTCCGCATTCAGCACAGATATCATATTTTTCATCTAAAGGCTTGCCGCAGTCACGACAGACATTAACCTGGCCTGTACCTCCACAATATTGGCAATCCTCATAAACTTCAACCTGACCTTTTCCATTACATGCTTCACATGGAATATCCTGTTCTGCACCTAAATCAAATTTAGCTCTAGCGTTATTATTTACTCCTTTAAAATGATTTCCAACATCAAAAGAATCTTCTTCATAACCTGTTCCTCCACAGCTAGAGCATTCCTTGTAATCTACAACAACAGATCCAGAACCATTACACTTTGGACAATTTTTTTTCAATTTAAAAACCTCATTTAAATAAATCCGGATTATCTTTAACCAAGTCATTTCTGACTTTTTGGAATTCTAAAGCGTCATTCATTAATTCATTAGCTTCATATGCATAACTGTTACCTGTACCATTCTGATAGCTTTCAAAATAATCTATTGATTCCAACAGGTAATCCGTAGCGTTCATTTTAAGCTTCAACTCTTCCAACAAAGTATTTACATAACTCTTATAAACATCATCAGTAGTTGACGTGAAATTCTCCTTAATGCTGGTCAACTGAGAAATACTTTTATTAAAATTGTTTGACGCCGAAATAGCTTTATTCCTTGATTCATCATAATTTTTATCATTTAACAAGTCAACAGCTTCATTATAATCTGAATCTCCCGCAGCAATACTTTCACTGATATCCGGCATGATTTTATTGACAGAGCTTTCAGTATTATATAAATAAATAACGGAAGCTGAAAAAACAATTAAAATAACTATAAAAATTATTACTTTAGTATAATTTGACACATTATACTATCTATAAAAAGATATTATTAAAAGTTTTTATGAGAAAAAAAGTTAAATAAAAAAAGAAAATTTTAAGAAATAAATCTTAAAATCTATTCGCTGGACCAGAGTCCGTGCAAGTTACAGAATGCGTATGCAACTATACCATCAGTTGAGTTAACAGTGAAGGTTGCTTCTGCAACATCTCCTGGTTTGAAGCATTTTGCGTATTGTTCAGCACCTGCTTCAACAACAACAAACTGAATGTAGTGGTCATCATCCATTGGGTGAGCTGCTTCACCGACTTTTACGGTTACTTTGTCACCGTCGATTTCTACTACAGGTTTGTGTTTAGGTGATTTTTCACCTTCAGTTTGAACAGGGAATTCAAACATGTGATCGTTACATACGTTTTCATCGCCTTCAGCTAAAACTTGGATAATACTTCCGCATTCGTTACATTTTAATATTTTTGCCATAATAAACATCTCCTTATTTATTATAGTAATGTATAACTTTAAAAGTATTTAACTCTGATGGGTTTCGTAATAGTTTTCAATAGCTGCCTGAAGACCATCAGCCGCAAGGTTTGAACAGTGCATTTTGACTGGTGGGAGCCCATCCAACTCTTCAGCTACATCATTACGGGAAATCTGTAAAGCTTCATCCAATGTTTTTCCAACGGCAATTTCAGTAATCATACTGCTGGTAGCAATAGCTGCCCCACAGCCGAATGTCTGGAAAGAAATGTCTGCAATCTTATCATCTTCAACTTTGATGTAAATTGTCATTAAATCCCCACAGGTCGGGTTTCCGACTTGACCGACACCGTCAGCATCTTCCATTGGCCTACAGTTTCTTGGGTTTGCAAAATGATCCATTACTTTATCACTATAATCCATATTAACCACTCCTATTTTCTTCCTACAATAGCATTATAATCTAATTCATTATTCCATAAAGGTGACATTTTCCTTAATCTTTCAACAGACTGAGCAATAGCTTCAACAAATTCATCCACATCAAAAACATCACTTTCAGGAGCAAGTGATATTCTTAAAGAACCGTGAACATCTACAGGGTCAAGTCCCAAAGCAGTTAATACAGGGGATGCTTCAAGAGTTTTTGATGAACAGGCGGAACCTGTAGAAGTCTGATATCCTTTTGAATCTAAAAGAAGTATTAATGATTCACCTTCAATAGCTTTAAATCTGAAATTGATTACGTTAGGTAATCTTTGGTCTCTGTCACCGTTCAAATAGGATTCAGGAATAGTGTCTAAAACTTTTTCAATGATTTCATCCCTGATTTTGGATAATTTCTCCGCATGTTCGTCTAATTGACTACAAGCAAGTTCAGCAGCTTTTCCAAATCCGACAATTCCTGCAACATTTTCGGTACCTGATCTGATTCCTCTTTCCTGGCCTCCACCGTGGATGAGAGGAACTAATCTGACACCTTTTTTGATATATATTGCACCAACACCTTTTGGACCATTGATTTTGTGTGAAGATACGGACAGTAAATCGATATTCTGTTTTTCAACATCAACTTCCACTTTTCCAAAAGTCTGAACTGCATCTGTGTGGAATAATATATTATTCTCATGAGCAATTTTACCAATTTCTTCAATAGGCTGTAAAGTACCTATTTCATTGTTTCCGTGCATAATGGTAATCAATATTGTTTCAGGAGTTATTGCTTCTTTCAAGTCCTCGATTTTAATGATACCGTTATCATATACAGGCAAATAGGTTACTTTGAAATCTAAAGATTCTAAAAAGTGCAATGTCTCTTTAACAGCAGGATGTTCAATTTCTGAAGAAATGATGTGTTTTCCTTTTTTCTGTAATTTGAATGCTACTCCTTTAATAGCCAAATTATCAGATTCGGATCCGCCGCTGGTAAAGATTATTTCATCTTTTTTTGCATTGATGGAATCAGCTATTCTTTGTCTGGCTTGTTCCAATGCTTTTTTAGATTCACGACCAACTGAATATAATGTAGAAGGGTTACCGAATTCATCTTTTAAATATGGTAACATCTCTTCCAAAACTTCTGAACTAATTTTAGTTGTTGCTGAATTATCTAAATACATCCATATCTCCCCATTTTATATATTATTTTTAAATTTTATCTAAAGCTTGAGTTAAATCATCAATTAAATCATCAGCATCTTCCAAACCAATGGATAATCTGATGAAATC
Organism: Methanobrevibacter sp.; assembly: GCF_017447225.1. Taxonomy (GTDB): domain Archaea; phylum Methanobacteriota; class Methanobacteria; order Methanobacteriales; family Methanobacteriaceae; genus Methanocatella. The sequence continues at coordinate 19,569 of NZ_JAFSNZ010000081.1, forward strand.
AGGTGTAACTCCAGTAGCTGCTTGTTCTTCAGGAGTTAATTGTTGATGAGTTGTACTTGCAGGGTGAATTGCTAAACTTTTAGCGTCACCGATGTTTGCAAGGATTGAGAATAAATTCAAGTTTTCAATTACTTTTCTTCCTGCTTCTTCTCCGCCTTCTACACCGAATCCTAAAATACCTGCAAAGTGATTTTTCAAGTATTTTTTATTGGTTTCGTAAGTAGGGTGTGATTCCAAACCAGGATAGTTTACCCAATTAACTTTCGGATGGGATTCCAGGAATTTTGCTACTTTCAATGCGTTTTCGGAATGTCTTTTCACACGTACATCTAAACTTTCAAGACCCTGTAAGAATATGAAACTGTGTACTGGTGCTTGAGTAGCTCCTAAATCCCTTAATAATCTTGCTCTTGCTCTTACAGTGAAAGCTAAGTTTCCGAGTTCAGGCACGTCTCCGAATGCATCCCAGAATACTAATCCGTGATAACTTGGATCTGGTTCGGAGAAATTAGGGAATTTACCGTTACCCCAGTTAAATTTACCGGAATCTACAATGTATCCTCCAACAGCTGTTCCGTGTCCGCCAACGTATTTTGTTGCGGATGCTGCAATGACATCAGCACCATGAGCTAAAGGTTGTACTAAACCTACACCGATGGTATTGTCCACGATTAATGGAATATCATGACTATGTGCAATTTCTGCTAATGCTTCGAAGTCAGGAACATCTAATTTTGGGTTACCGATTGATTCGCAGTATATTGCTTTGGTTTTTTCATCAATTGCATCTTCAAATGCCTGTAAATCCTGAGAATCAACAAATTTTACTTCTCTTGCCAAATCTTTGAATGTGTAATCAAATAATTGATATGTTCCACCGTAAAGATTGTCAGCTGACACTATGTTATCACCAGGTTGGGTAATATTTAAGATTGCGTATGAGATAGCAGCAAGACCACTTGATGTTGATAAACCGGAATGTCCACCTTCGATAGCAGCAATCCTAGCTTCAAATACATCACTAGTTGGGTTTGTAAGTCTGGAGTAAATTTGACCAAACTCTTGAAGGGCGAATCTTCTTGCAGCTTCGTCTGAATCTTTAAATACGTATGAAGTCGTCTGATAAATAGGTACAGCTTGAGCTCCAGTTGCCGGATCTGGTTCTTGACCAGCACGAACACCTAAAGTCGCTAATTTATAATTCTTTTCGTTACTCATTAAATTTCACCTTAATTATAATTTTTTTAAAAATATGTCATATGTTATATGACTAATATAACAATAGTTATTTTTAATATATAAATGTTTTGATTAACCTAAATATCAGGTTAAAAAAATAAATAAACACTGTTATATTACAATATAACATAAGTTATTTAATGTATATAAACATTGTTATATTTTTTAGAAAAATGAAACGAAAAATTCAAAAGTCAAAAGAAAAAAAGAAATAGAGATTTTAAATCTCTGAGTTTAGTCGTTTATTTCATAACCTAAACCGATTAGGTCATCACGTATTTTATCGGACAGGTCATACTGTTTGGCTGCCCTTAACTGGGATCTGACATCAGTGATTAAATCAAGCAATTCATCAGAGCCTGCTGAAACCTCTTCCAGATTAAAGTCAATTCCCAAAATATAGGATACATCATCCAAAAATGATTTGATAGCTATTTTATCGTTTTCGGACAATTCAATATTTTTGCAGTCGTTAATCAATACGAATATTGAAGCGATAGCCTTTGGAGTGTTGAAGTCATCATCCATACTTCCAAAGAATTCATTCTTAGCAGCTTTTAAGGATTCCAAATCAGAATCCGCATCACCTGATTCGACATCCAAAGAGGAATAGAATTTCTTAATTTTTTCCAGACTTTTTTCAGACTGGTGAAGTGAATCCTTAGAAAAGTCAATAGGACTTCTGTAATGGGTGGACAATACAAAGAATCTGAATGTGTCCGCATCCCAATCCTCTAACAGTTCACGGATTGTGATGAAGTTATGCAATGATTTTGACATTTTTTCTCCGTTAACATTCAAAAATCCGGTATGCAGCCAGTATCTCACCATTGGAGATTTTCCGCTTACAGCTTCCATCTGTGTGATTTCTGCCTCGTGATGAGGGAATATTAAATCCAAACCTCCTCCGTGAACGTCATACTGTTCGCCGAAGTAGTATTCGGTTATTGCTGTGTCTTCAATGTGCCAGCCAGGTCTTCCGTCACCCCATGGGGAAGGAAATACCGGCTCGTCAACACCATCACGTTTTTTCCACAAAGCAAAATCCTGTTCATTTCTTTTTGTGGTTTGAACCAGCTCTCTGTGGGATTCAAGTTCATCGACTTTACGGTTTGACAGTTTTCCGAATTCCTCGAATTTTTCTATTTCAAAGTAGACTCCGTCTTCACTTTCATAAGCAAAACCTTTGTCTATTAATCTTTGAATTTGGTCAATTATTTCGCCAAGATGATCAGTTGCTCTTGCAAATAAATTAACGCCTGTCACATTTAATTTGGTCATGTCTTCAATGTATCTTTTTTCGAATTTTCTGGCTATATCATGTGCCGGAATTCCTGACTCTTTTGATCTGTTAATGATTTTATCATCAATGTCTGTAATGTTTTGAATGTAAAAAACAGCATATCCTGAATATTCCAGATATCTTTTTATTGTATCAAAAGAGATGTAGGTTCTTCCATGACCGATATGTGCATCATCATAAACAGTAGGACCGCAAACAAATAAGTTTACACGGTCTTTATTAATGGTTTCAAAATTTTCTTTACTACGAGTTAATGTAGAATAAATATCCATAAAAAATTCCTCGAAAAATAAGTTGTATAAATAGAGGCAAGTAAGGGATTTGAACCCCTGTTTCATGGTCTGCAGCCACGCACCTAAGCCACTCGGTTAACTTGCCAATTAAAATTAAAGTATAATAAAATATTAGATTTTAATAGTATATAAATATTACTAAAAATCTCAATATTTCATTGTTTTATCTCAGACCCCATACAAGATTGACAATCTTCACTTAAATCGGCCTTATTAATGCCCAATTGATTTATCACATCTGATGGTTCAACATTCTTACAGATTGAACAGGTTCTTGGAATTAAATCTGCTTTGGTAGATTCGCCGGTAGACAACTCTAAAGCAAAATCCTTAACCATCTGTCTGACATGGTCATCCAATTTGATTCCGCTGCCTCTCTTATCTGTAATGTATTGGGATACTGCAGGTTGAGTAATATCCATAAGTTCAGAAACATCTTTCTGTTTCATCCCTAAATTTAACAATTCTTTAGCTAATTCTGATCTGATAGCAGGTATTACATACCATACGACAATTTCACAAGGCGGTTTCATAAAAATTACTCCTATTTTTTTAGTTTGATTTTATCCAAATCCTCAGTATTTGTATCTTCTGTAAGGCAAATTTCATTTTTCTCAAATAAAATTTTAATATGCTCGTCATTTTCTTTAAGATGTTTTGTTAAAGTGTTAATAGCATCAGCAACAGGGTCAGGCAACTTATTGTGATCCAAATCAACCAAAGAGGTTCTTTTTGATTTGACAATTCTTCCGGGAACTCCAACACATGTTGATTCCGGAGGGACATCCTTCAGCACAACAGCACCAGTACCTATCTTTGAAAATTCACCGACAGTGATATTTCCCATCACTTTAGCTCCAGCGCCAATAATCACTCCTCTTTCAATGGTAGGATGTCTTTTGGTTTTTTGGGTTGATGTTCCACCAAGGATTACTCCCTGATAAATCAATACGTCATCGCCGACTTCAGCGGTTTCTCCGACAACAACACCCATTCCATGGTCAATGAAAACACGTTTACCGAAAGTTGCTCCAGGATGAATTTCGATACCCGTGAGAAATCTAGCTAAATTAGAATTCATCCTTGCAAGAAGCTTAAAAGAATGAGTCCAGAGATAATGGCTAACCCTATGCATTATAAGTGCATAAAATCCAGGATAACATAAGAATATCTCAAGAGTGCTCCTTGCTGCAGGATCCTTATCCTTAATCGCTTGAATTTCACTTTTCAACCTGTCAAACATCAATAAACCCCAAAAGTTTAAATAAATAAAATTTATTCATGGCATAAAAATATTATACCATATGTTATAATTCATTTAGTATTAAATATTTATACACCATGTTATATTTAAATGTTTTTTAGTATGAAGCTTATTCGAACAACCAATCTACAGAGAGATATCTTTCACCGTTATCCGGTAAAATAGCGATGATTCTTTTACCTTTGTTTTCAGGTCTTTTAGCTAATTCCAATGCAGCAAATGTTGATGCACCTGAAGAGATTCCTGAAAAGATACCTTCTTTTTTAGCCAATGCAATTAATGTATTACCCGCATCCTCATTAGCTACAGGGAAAATTTCATCAATTACGTTTTCATCATAAATTGACGGTACGAAACCTGCACCGATTCCTTGGATTTTGTGAGGTCCTTTTTCACCTTTCCCTAATGTTTGGGAGTCTTTTGGTTCGACTGCTACAATCTGTACATCAGGAACTTCTTTTTTAAGGACTTTACCGATACCTGTGATTGTTCCGCCTGTTCCGACACCTGCAACGACAATGTCAACATTTCCTTCAGTGTCTCTTAAGATTTCCTGAGCGGTTGTCTTTTCGTGAATTTCCACATTAGCCTGATTATCGAATTGACCTAAAATAATAGCATCAGGATTTTCATCAGCAATTTCATTAGCTTTTGCAATAGCTCCACCCATCCCTTCACTACCAGGTGTTAATACTATTTCAGCTCCGAAAACTGCTAATAATTTTCTTCTTTCAACAGACATGGTTTCAGGCATTGTTAAAATTAATTTATAACCTTTTGCCGCTGCTGCAAAACCAAGTCCGATACCAGTGTTTCCACTGGTAGGTTCAACAATAACAGAACCTTCTTTAAGTAATCCTTTTTCTTCTGCATCTTCAATCATTGCAACTGCAATACGATCTTTTACGCTTCCAGTCGGATTGAATGATTCAATTTTTACATCTACTTCTGCGTCCAAATCTTTTGTCAAGTTATTTAATTTAACAATTGGAGTGTTACCTATAGCATCAATGACACTATCTAGAACTCCTCTTTTTAATTCAGGTACATTTACCATAGTTTTTATCTCCTAATTTTTATTTTTTAAAAAGGCATAATAAAAGGGTAATTATAACAATAGTTATTTTTTTATAACCAATGTTATATAACATTGTTTTAATATATAAATATTTCTAAAAATCAGCTCCCATCATAGTCACACAAGTAACTGACCGGACACATTTCACATTGAGGAGATGTGGGCTTACAAATATTCTGACCAAATTGTACCATCAAATCATTCAGTTTAATCCATAAATCCTTTGGAGCAATCTTGGATAATTCAATCTCTGTTTCATCAGGATTTTTAGTGTTTACCAAACCCATTCTGTTGGAGATTCTGTGAACATGGGTGTCAACAGGAATTGCCGGAAGCTCAAAAGCAAACACCAGCACGCAGTTAGCAGTCTTGCGTCCAACTCCCGGAAGCTTGACAAGTTCCTCCAAAGTGTCCGGCACTTCACCATCATATTCATCAATCAATATTTGTGAAACTTCCTGAATACGTCCCGCTTTGACACGGTAAAATCCTGCTGGCTTAATCAGTTCCTGAACATCTTCTGTTGGGGCTTCAACAACTTCATAAATGTCTTTATATTTTGCAAAAAGATTATTGGTGGCCTGGTCAGTGTTCTCATCACGGGTCCTTTGAGACAAAATGGTTCTAATCAGTACCTTATACGGATCATGGTCCAGAAAAACCCTAATTTCAAAAACATCATTCAGCTCTTCAACAATTTTGATAATCCTATCTGTTTTGCTCATTATACCAGCTCCAATTCAAAACCGATTTCTGCCATTGCCTCAATAAAATTAGGAAATGACACATCAAATACTTCTCCATTTATGATTCCAATTTCATGTCTTAATCCGACTAAAGAAAATGCCATAGCTAATCTGTGATCACCGCAGGAATCCACAGTTCCTCCGTTAATGCCACCAGTGATGCTCATGCCGTCTTCAAACTCTTCCAACTCACAGCCAAGTTTTCTGAGCTGCTTGCAGGTAGTGTCAATTCTGTCTGTTTCTTTTACACGGGCATGCTTTACTCCAGTGATGTTTGTAGTTCCTTCAGCCATTGCGGCAAGAACAGCTACAGTAATCAGTAAATCAGGAGCATTGGACAGATCAACGTCAATTCCCTTAAGGTTGCCGTCAGAGGATATTTCCACATAATCGTCATGAACTGTTATATCTGCACCCATTCTTTCCAATATTTCCAATATTATCTTATCCCCCTGTTTGGACTTTTTAAACAGGTTTAAAATCTTAGCATGACCGCCATTTATAGCAACAGCTGCAAGAAGATATGATGCAGATGAATAGTCACCTTCAACAGTATACTCGCAGGCATTATAGCACTGTTTTTTCACTTTAAACTCATCGATACGGCAATTCTGATATTCCTTAGCGCAATCCTCATGTTTAATGTAAAAACCTTTTAAGACCTTTACACCGAATTTTTTCATGATATCCAATGTCATGTCAACATAAGGACGGGACTTGAAATCCGGCAACACAAATAAAGTAACTCCTTTTTCAGACAGAGGGGAAGAAATCAGGATTGATGAAATGTACTGTGAACTGACACTTCCGGAGATATTTGTCTCGCCGCCAGCATACCCCGGACTGATTAAAATAGGTGCTTTTCCGTTGTCATTGACGGATTTTGCATCAACGCCAAGATATTTTATGGAATCCATAAGCAAATCCATAGGACGGGTCTGTAAAGACTCATCACCAGTTAAAATAACATCATTATCAGATAAGGCAGATACGCTGGTCATCAGACGCAAAGTAGTGCCTGAATTAGCCAGATCTATTGGTTCTTCACTGGAATTATGCAGTTTTCCGCCAGTACCAACAACTTCCAGACAATCATCATTTTGAGTTATCTTAGCCCCTAACGCTTTACAGACATTAATTGAAGCTAAAGTGTCTTCGGAAAATAGCATATCATATAATTTGGAGGTTCCATTAGCCAGTGACGCTAAAATAACTGCCCTGTGAGAATAACTTTTTGAAGGAGGCGCTTTTACAACACCACCGATATCAGAAATATTTTTTACCTTAAGTTTCATTTTTATCTAAAAATAGTTATGAACTAAATAAATAATATAATTTACCCAAATTTAAAAAAAAGTGTATGAAAAAATCATACAATAGAAAATTTGAAAGGATGAAATCCATTTGCAAAAAATGGAATTTCAACAGTTGAAACAGCATTGTTACAAACAATACTGAATGAATAATTATTAAAATCGAAATTAAATTCCATAATTGACGTTTTCAATGAAACTGAATGATAATTGAAATCAATGAAAAAATTGAAAAATGAATTTTCAATATTTGCACAATTATCCCCAACATCAAAATTAACCAGATATGGCATTTCACAGACATCTGCAAAATCCATGCTTTGATTTAAGGAATATGAATTAATAGAAATGACATTTTCAAAATCATTGAAATTTAAAGTATCCTTCACGAACAGATTCAAATCATTCACTGAAAAATTGAAAGATAACGCCTTCAAATCAATTAGCTCAGCAAATAAGCTAGTTTTCCCGTAACATAGGATAAATTGATAATTTCCATCACAATCCAGTTGAATATTATAATCAATTATGTTGAGCTTGAAATCATCATTCAGACCCGACGACCGCATATTAAATTTTGACTTATTCATCGAAATATCCATTAGAAACTTGAAGAAATCATTAATCTGGCCCGGAATAAATTTATCCAGTGAAAAGAAATTATAAACTTCTTTTAAGATGTTGACTTCAATTATTTCAAAATGCACATAACTGCCAATAGTTTTAAGGCAATTATCTATCAGAATGAATGAATGTTCGCCGAAAATGCTGCCGGTGAAATAGTCATGAATTATTTCATTCTGTTTGTTTGAAATAGAGAATATAGCTTCACCATAATTGGCTTTATTTGAAATAAAATAAGAGTTTTTCACAACCAATGAAGCAGAAATTCCAGTGAATATGGCACCACCATAATCTGCAGAATTATATGCAAAATATGATGAATCAACTTCAAGCAAACCACTATTTTTATAAACGGCACCACCAGCATATGTTGCTGAGTTATTTATTGCAACAACATTAGTCAAATATGAAATAGAGCCATTATCATAAATAGCACCACCATATGATGCTTTTGAATCCTTGAATAGTGAATAAGAAACGTTTAACTTGGAACAATTTGAATATACTGAACCACCTAATTCAATAGCTGTGTTATTATAGAAGTTTGTATTATGAATAATTACCTTGGATGCACTAGCGACATAAACCGCACCACCAGCATAAGTTGCATGATTATTAATGAAAGTGGAATTATCTATATCTGTAAGTGAAGCATAATTTCCAACATTAACTGCACCACCATAATCTCCGAAATTATTCTCGAAAATAGAATTAAAGGCATACAGCTTAGCATTATTCTTTATTGACAGATTATTTAATGTCAAAGAGGATATTGATAGAAATCCCTCAGACACTAAAGAATTGCCCAAACCATTAATAACAGTCATATTTTTTGATTGTCCAATAAGGGTAATGTTTTGAATAGTTATGGATTGATCCAAATTATACTCACCATCGGCAAAATAAACTACAGAACCATCAACAAGTTTATCTGCAGATAAGAACTTATATGGTGAATTCTGAGTTCCATTACCATCATTCAATGATGAAGCATCAAAATAAATGTTATTTGATATCTGATTATCAGCATCAACAGATTGTGAATCCAATGAAGTGACATTATCATTAGCAAAGCTAATTGGAATACAGAATAATATTAAAATTATTATTAGAAACATTATGTATTTTTTCAATGAAAGACCTCCATGAATTCTACATTATATAATATGACAGTTATCGTATAAATAATATTACAATCCATTTAAGTAGATAATTGGATAATTATAATACATGAAAGAAATTGAAAAACTAAGAGCCGGACTTGAATACTGTTTTGATGATGAGGAAGTAGCTGATTTGAAACTTAATGCAGTCAAAAACTGTCAGATATACAATAATATTGATGAAACAGACAGACAAGCAAAATACAATTTTTTAAAAGAAATGCTTGGAAGCATTGGTGAAAATTCAGGAATTGAAAGAGGATTTAACTGCGACAATGGAAAAAACATCTTTATCGGAAACAATTTCGTTGCAAACTACAATGTGACAATCTTAGATGTCAAGGAAGTATATATCGGAAATGACGTGATGATCGGACCTGGCACGACAATAACCACAGTAGGCCATCCGATCAATCCGAACGGAAGAAGAAAAAGACTTGCACAGGCAAGTGAAATTAAAATTGGAAATGACGTCTGGATTGGTGCAAATGTTTCAGTGCTGCCTGGTGTGACCATCGGAAATAATGTTATAATAGGTGCCGGAGCAGTCGTTAATCGGGACATACCGGACAATTCAATGGCCGTTGGCGTGCCTGCAAAGGTAATTAAAGAGATTGAAAAACCCATATAAATACTTTTTGTTATGAGTGAGGACAATATTTATCAGTCAGAACAATATTTATCAGTGAGCTCAACAAGCTTTAAATATGTAAATAATCATAAAAACTAATTGACATCTTAATTGATGTCAAAATATATACCAAAATTCAACATTTAAGTCTAATGGATAAACCATTAGATGAATAGGGTGAGATTATATTAATTAAAATAGGCTCATGTGAATCATTAACAACAACAAAGTGAAAGGTTTTCAAAAATGCTTTTCACTAACACATCACCACATACATTAAAATGTATGTTTAATCTCACCCTATAACTTGTTTTATTATAATACTTATTTAAACTTTTTTTACGTTTAAAAGCAATATTACAATGACTTTAGAAAAAAATAACAACATTAGAATATTGTTTGAATCTAGAAAAAATAGCAATTAAAAATTATAAGTGGGATGAGAAATACAATAAATTCATAATTTAATGTTTATTTCAATTAGGAATTCAAAAAAAGAAAAACAATAAGAAGTAACCTATCTGATTACTTCTAAAATCATATCTAAGTTTTCAGATTGCAAGATATCTACTTTTTTACCTGATGCTCCCACAATCTCTTTTTTAATATTCAACATATCTTCACTTACTACCAGTTCACCGATAGCCAGTTCATGATTTTCAGCCAATATTGAATCAATTTCATCCAAAGGAGTTGATTTTAGATAACCTATGATTTTACCTGCGTCCCCTTTGAATTTAGGTCCGATTTGAGACATGTCAGGTTCCACTTCGATGATTTTTTCGTGAACTTCCGGTTTTCCTGATTTGATAGCTAAATCTTTGATTTTTAAGGTACCTTCAATATCATCAGCAAAGTCTTCAAAGATGCTTATTAACTCATCATCTGTGGTGTAGACATTAACTTCTGCAAGTTCAGCATTTAAAGGTATTTTAGAAGCGGATTTGAATCTTCTTACTTCATCTATTAAATCAATAGTAGTATCTCCTTTAGTTTCAAATTCTTCACTTATGAGTTTGCTGTTAACTTCAGGCCAGGAAGTGGTGTGTATTGATTCATCATCAAAGTACTGATAGACTTCTTCTGTAAAGAACGGTGCGATTGGAGCCAATAGTTTAAGTGAAGTTTCCACAACAGTCCTTAAAGTATATTTGGCCGCACGTCTTGATTCATCACTGACATCACTGTATAGTCTGTATTTTACTGCTTCAATATATTCGTCACAGAAATCGTGCCAGAAGAATCTTTCTATTGATGTGATTGTATCTGCGAAGTTATATTCTGCAAATGCGTTATCCACTTTAATGTTTAGGCTGTTTAATTTGGATAAAATCCATAAATCAAGAGGTCCCAAATTATCTTTAACTTCATCATATAATACTTCCTCATCGAATATCTGCATGCTGATAAATCTGAATGCATTCCAGAATTTTCTTAGGAATCTGTATCCGTGCTTGATGTCTTTCCAGTCGAATATTACATCAGATCCAGGAACGCTGTTTGCTGCCCAGGTTCTTAAGGAGTCAGCACCATATTTTTCAATTACCTCTTCAGGTCCGACTACAAACTCAGGTCTTGATTTACTCATTTTGTTTCCGTCTTCACCGAATACCATACCATTGATTACGATATCATCGAATGGTTTTTTGCCAGTTAAAGCAAGACATCTGAGTGTTGTATAAAATGCCCATGTACGGATAATGTCATGTCCCTGCGGACGGATATTTGATGGGAAATGATTGACGTAATCCTCATTTGGCCATCCTGCAATGGACAACGGTGAAATTGATGAGTCCATCCAAGTGTCTAGGACATCTTCTTCAGGGATGAATTCTTCACATCCGCATTCGCAGGCATGTTTAGGTTTGTCTTGAGTTGGATCAATTGGTAAGTCTTCAACTTCAGGTAGAATTACAGCTCCGCAGTCTTTACAGTACCATACTGGGATTGGAGTTGCAAATATTCTTTGTCTTGAGATACACCAGTCCCATTCCATTGAATCTGCCCAGTTTATCATACGGGATTTCATGTGTTCAGGCACCCATTTCATTTCATCGGCTGCGACTTTGGTTTTTTCAATCAAATCCCTTACAGCTACAAACCATTGTTTTTTAACGAGAATTTCAATAGGAGTTTTACATCTCCAGCACTGTCCGACATTTTGGTCTACCTGTTCCTGTTTTAACAGATATCCTTCACTGTCCAAGTCTTCTATGGTTTGTTTTTTACAGGTCTGCAAGTCCATTCCTTCATATCTTCCAGCAGCTGCAGTTAATGTTCCGGTTTCATCGATTGCATTGATGATTTCCAAGTCGTATTTTTGAACCCAGCTTACGTCAGTTTTATCCCCAAATGTACAAATCATTACTGCACCTGTACCAAATTCAGGATCTACTTCTTCATCTGCAATGATTTTTACTTTCTGATGTGATAACGGTACTTCAACATATTTTCCTAAAAGGTGAGTGTATCTTTCATCTTCAGGGTGAATTACAACAGCAACACATGCAGACATCAATTCAGGACGGGTGGTTGCAATAAGGATACCTTCATCTGAAGGGTCAGCCTGTTTTCCTGATGCCTGTGATGATACTATATCTTCATATGAATCTTCAACTGCAGGAGGGAAGTTGACATAGTTCAAAAATGTTGTGTTATCCGAATATTCAACTTCTGCAAAAGCAATAGCTGTCTCACAACGAGGACACCAGTTTACCGGGTGAATTCCCTGATAAATCAATCCTTCTTCATACATTTTTAAGAATGAATACTGGGTCTTTTTCATGTATTCAGGAGTCATTGTTACGAATTCACGACTCCAATCCTGTGAATAACCCATTGCCTGCATCTGAGCTTTCATTTTAGCAATGTTATCAGTAGTTAAATCAACACAATATTCTCTGAATTTTGCACGTGAAACATCATTTTTCTTGATTCCGTGAGTTTCTTCAACCTTTACTTCAGTTGGAAGACCGTGGCAGTCCCATCCCTGGGTGAACAATACATCATTGCCTTTCAGTCTTCTGTATCTTGCGTTCATATCAATGTAAACCCAATTCAATACGTGACCCAAGTGAATTGAGCCTGTTGGGTATGGAGGGGGAGTATCGATTACATATCTGGGACGAGAGCCATCTCCAAGGTATTTGTAGATTTCTTCATCTTCCCATTTCTTCTCCCAAACCTTTTCTTTTTTGAAATCATAGTCTTTAGGAATTTCTTGGTTTGACATAAATTTTCTCCTAATTATAGATAAAAATAATATTATTAGTTTTATAATTTATTGTTTATAAAAATATTCAATTTAATATTCAAAACATTTATATATGATAAAAGTCTAATAGGTACCTATAAAAAATAATTTGGAGGTACCTATGAGAAATATCTTAAGACCGCTTAAAAGCAAAATTCCACAAATAATAATGGTAATAATCTTTCTGATAATTCAGGCATACTGTAACCTTACATTACCTTCATACACCGCAAATATTGTAAATATCGGTATTCAAAATGCAGATATTGACTATATAATGAATACAGGTATGATGATGTTGGCAATGGTTGGAATTTCAGTTCTGGCTGCAGTTTTTTTATCATACTTTTCAAGCAGAATATCCTCAGGGTATGCAAAAGACTTAAGAAAGATAGTTTACAGGAAAGTTCTCAAGTTTTCAAACCATGAACTCAATGACATATCCAGGTCATCACTCATCACCCGTACAACAAATGATATCAATCAGATTCAAAGTGTTATCGGCATGGTATTGACAACACTGTTATTTGCACCAATTCTTGGAATAGGAAGTGTAATTAAAGCATTTGAGCTTGGAACCGACCTGTCATGGATTATTCTAATCACATTCATAGTGGTCGCATCACTATTGCTTATAATAATTACAAGAGTGTTGCCGTACTTTAAGGTAACGCAGGAAATAATCGACAAGATGAACAGGACTTCAAGAGAAATCCTTCTTGGAATTCCAGTTATAAAAGCATTTGTAAAGCAGAAAGTAGAACAGGAAAAATTCGAAAAGATAAATCGGGAATTTGTTGACGTTAACTTATATGTTTACAGAAGAATTTTCATTCTGATACCGTCAATGAGTTTAATTATGAATGTAATGATTGTTTTGATACTCTATTTCGGAGCATACAATGCCCTCAGCTCATCAATTTTAACAGGAGACATTATCGCATTCATCCAATATTCAACACAGATTGTAACGTCCTTTATCATGATGGGCGGATTTTTAATCATGCTTCCAAGAATCATTGTTTCCGGAAGACGTGTTGCGGAAGTTCTAAACACTGAAATCACAATTACCGACGGTGAACTAACAGAAATTAGTGATAAACCCAGTTTGGAATTCAAAAACGTTTCATACAAATACCCTAGAAGTGAAAAAGAAACATTAAAAGACATCAATTTTAAATTGGAGCCGGGAAAAACCACAGCAATCATAGGAGGAACAGGAAGCGGAAAATCCACAATCCTCAACCTGATTCCAAGGCTGCAGGATCCGACTTCAGGAGAAATCCTGATTAACGGCAGAAACATTAAAGACTACACTCTAAAAGCGCTGAGGGATAAAATCAGCTTTACGCCACAAAAAGCAATTCTTTTCCAGGGAACTGTCAAATCAAACATGCTTACAGGAAAGGATGATGCGAGTGACAGCGAAATTGAGGATGCATTAAAATTGGCACAAGTCGATTTCATTGATTCGATATATGACAAAGTTTCACAGGAAGCGTCAAATTTCTCAGGAGGACAGAAACAAAGACTGTCAATAGCCAGAGGAATAATTGGAAAGCACAGCTTTTATCTGTTTGATGACTGCTTTTCAGCACTTGACATGAACACGGAAGCAAAAGTGAAAGACAACCTGTACTCACTGTCAGAGGACTCATCCATATTGATTGTATCCCAAAGGATTTCAACAATAAAGGATGCTGATGAAATTATCGTAATGGACAACGGTGAGATAATTGATAGGGGAACACATGACGAGCTGAATGAAACGTGTGATGTATATCACGAGATAGTATCTTCACAAATCGACAGCATGGAGGTGACATTATGAGCCCGCCACCGGCAAGAAGAAAACCTCCTGAAAAGGCAACAGACAACAGAAAAGCAATAAAAAATATATTATTCCTATTGAAAGACTATAAACTGAAAATAGTGCTCACAGTAGTGTTCGGTATTGTTTCAACTGTGTTCAGCGTCATTTCACCATTATTGATTGGTCTTGCAACAACCACAATATTTGATGGAATCAACAGAATTATGAATAACACAGGAACAATAGACTTCAATTCCTTATTATTCTATTTAAGTGTGGTTGTAGTCCTTTATATCATAAGTTCAGTGTTTTCATACCTTCAAAGCTATGTATTAATTGACATTTCAACAGACATCAGCTATAACTTAAGATCAAGGATAATGGAAAAGATCACATCACTTTCAATGGACAATGTTGATGAAAACAAAAGGGGAGACATATTATCAAGGATTACCAACGATGTCGATTCACTCCAAAATGGAATTACACAGGCTTTCCTTCAGATGCTGACCGCAATAATAACAATCATAGGCGTTTTTGTAATGATGCTCTACATCAATGTATGGATGACGCTTGCAACAATAATTCTCGTGCCAGTATCATTTTTAATGATAATTCTCGTTACAAGATATTCCCAAAGCTATTTCCTTAAACAACTTGTCTTTAAAGGCAGTCTGAATGCGCAAATCGAAGAGACATTTACAGGTCATGACATCATACGCGCATTCAACCAGGAGGAAAAATCAATTGAAAAATTCGAACAGGACAACGATGAATGGTACACACAGGAATGGAAATCACAGTTCTTCTCAAGCCTTACAGGTCCTGCAATGAACTTCATTTCAAATTTTGCATATGTTCTTATTGCAGTTCTTGGAGCAATATTCGTGCTTGAAAAAGCAATAGCTGTTGGAGACATTTTAGCATTCTTCCAATACATTGAAAACTTTACAAGACCAATCCAGCAAATCACAAGAGTGATGAGTCTTGTTCAAACAGCAATGGCGGCTACTGAAAGGATATTTGAATTTCTGGAACTTGATGATGAGGAAAACCCATCAGACAGACAAATCACAGATATTGAAAAGGAAATTACCTTTGAAAATGTCAGCTTCGGGTACACTCCAAATGAAAAGATCATTAAAAACCTATCATTCAATGTCAAAAAAGGTGAAAAGATAGCGATTGTCGGAGAAACAGGAGCAGGAAAAACCACAATAGTCAAACTGCTAATGAGATTCTATGATATTGATGGGGGAGAAATAAAAATTGATGGAGTAAACATAGAAGAATACGATAAACACTCAATAAGATCACTTATCGGAATGGTTCTGCAGGATTCCTGGCTGTTTTCAGACACCATTGCAAACAATATCCGTTACGGAAAACTGGATGCAACTGATGAGGAAGTTATGGAAGCGGCAAGCCAAGTTTATGCTGATAACTTCATTAAGCAATTACCTGACGGATACGACAGCCTTTTAAATGAGGATGTTGACAACATTTCCCACGGACAAAAACAGCTCCTAACAATAGCTAGAACAATACTGTCTTCCAAAAAGATATTGATTCTGGATGAAGCAACATCAAGCGTCGATACAAGAACCGAAAAACTGATTCAAAAGGCAATGGACAGGCTTATGGAAAACAGAACCAGCTTCATTATAGCACACAGGTTATCCACCATCAAGAATGCGGATAAGATTATAGTTATTGAAAATGGTGAGATAATAGAATCCGGAAACCATGAAGAACTGATTGCCAAAAAAGGATATTATTACAATACACTAAATACACAAAATAAGGAGAATATAATATGAACAACGAATTGTTATATCTCAAGCTATTCAGATTAAGCCATATGATGGATATAAACAATAAACGATGCAATAAAAAGACAATAACTAAAGGTCAGGGCAGAATCTTGATGATTTTACAAAAAAAAGATGGAATATCAACAAAGGATCTGGCTGAGATAATGGACATCAGAGTAACATCTCTTAATGAAACACTCAACAAGTTAGAACAGAAAGGATATGTGAAAAAGGTAAAATCTGAAACGGATAAAAGGATTTTACTCATATATTTAACAGACAAAGGTCGTGAATTTGAATTCATTAAACTAAAGGATGTAGATATCTTCAACTGCTTGAATGAAAAAGAAAAAGAGGAATTCAACGAATATCTGAATCGTGTGACCCTGACATATCACAATAAGCTGAAAAATGAAAATCCCGAATTTGAAAAAATGTTTAAACACAGACAAGAGCTGTTTAAAAAGCATTTTGGTGATATTAATCCTGATGAAACATGGTTTTTAAACAAAAATATTAAATAATCCACTTTAGGATTATTTAATGTTTAGTATACTTTTTATAGGTAATTCTGTGATTTCAGCAATTTCATCATTTGCAAATCCTTTACGCACCATATTTTTAGCAATTTCAAGTTTACATTCCACAAATCCTACTTGCCTTCCTTCTTCCCTACCAATTTGTATGCCTTCTTTTATTCCATCTTTTCGTCCTGCTTCTTCCGCACGACATATCATACCATCGATTCTAGCATTTAATATATCTTGACTTGTAACTTCACCTCTTTTTTTGTCATGTTAAACCTCTTTATAACATACCTTAAGAAATTAGTGAAACTAAAAAAGATGACACCCTAGTTAAACAAAAGAAATATTAAATAACCACTAAGGATTATTTAATATTTAACACACTTAATCTAGGTAATCCAGTGATTTCAACAATATCATCCGTCGCAAACCCTTTATTCACCATATTTCTAGCAGTTTCAAGCTTATTTTCTTCTCTTCCTTCTTCTCTACCTTCTTTTCTTCCTTCTTCTCTACCTTCTTTTCTTCCCACCTCTTCTGCACGACATAACATTCCATCAATTCTAGCATTAATAATATCCTGACTTGTAACTTCAACTTCTTTTTTTGTCATTTTTAAACCTCTCATAGCTTTTTTAATGTTCTTTTCAGTAGTTAGATGTTTTCCTGACCATAAAATTAAACATTTTCTTAATATTTTCAACAAATCCTCATCAATAATTAGATTATTATATATTTCAATTAATTCAATGATGATGTTTTCTTTATTCTGGTTTGATCGGTATGTTGGCATCCAAATTATGTCTAATGCATCATATGCATTAATTACTTGATTGTTTTGTATTTTGTATTTTATATTATTTAGTTTTACTGATTGCTCTTTTTCTTTTGAGTTAATCCATGTAGGATTATACACTGATGTCGGACTTGCATAATCCACTTTGAATTCTGGTATATGTCCAGTGTTGAATATGAATGGATATACCAGTTTTTTTGTAGCAGCATGCAGCACAGTCTGATACTGGAAATTTCTGCGCATCAAATCCTCTGTTATGTTTGTGTGATGTTCAATATGAACAACATCACCGTTTTTTAGAAGATATGCATGATCAATATTTAGATCCCTGAAATCCTGTGAAAGATATCTTTTAGGCAGCAATTCGGCAATATCTTTAATATTTGTTAGAAATTCCGTGAATTCTTCAATTTCATTATCACAAATGCTGAAAATCTTATCTTCAGTATCGTATTTATTAGGAAGTGAGGAATCAACAAGTTTATTTTTCATATATTTTTCACCTCAAACAATTAATTATTAAATGTGTTAATATTAAATAAATTAATATATAAACATTTCTTTTTTAATATAAAAAATGAATAAAGGAAATTTTTACAAATCAAGTGAAAATTACCGCATTAAAGCAATATTAACATGAGAATATAATTTTTATAAATGATGATAGAATTTCAAACACGGAACAAAAATTACAAATCAATAGATAAATATATTATATTTAATAATCATAGATAATTATATTATAAATTTTTAAAGGACTGTTAAATAATGCACTTACTATGGTTTTACGTTGCAATTGTTTTAGCTTTAAGCGATATACTGCACACACAACTGATGTGGAAAGTATTGAATAACTTTTACATCATATTAGGTGGTTTAATCTATCATTCCGTAGACAATTCCCCTTTAAAGACATGGGTAGTCCACGAATTGATGGAAGCGGCATTTCACTTTATTGTCTTGTCAATTGTATTCCTATCACCGACCGTAGGTATATTAGCAGCCACAATTCATTTTATAATAGATGTAAGCCACACGTTCTTAATTGGCCATATGGGCGAATTGGAACACAGAGCTTTGCATTTTTTAATTGAATCAGTATTTTTCATTTTAATTTATGGACTGTAAATATTAAAATTAATGGAGTATATTAAATGCCAGTTATTACATTCAAATACCAGGATTTAAAAGATTTAGGAATAGATATGGAAAAAGATGAATTAATAGACACATTGCCTATGATGTCCAGCGACATTGAGGACTTTGATGATGAAGAAATCAAAGTGGAATTCTTCCCTAACCGTCCGGACAACTTGTCTGTTGAAGGAGTAGCCAGATCTTTTAAAGGTTTTATTGGTCAGGAAATTGGTATTCCAAAATATGAAATCACATCCTCCGGAGAAAGCGTTATTGTAGAAAATGATGTGGCTGAAATCAGACCATACATTGCTTTTGCAAAAATTGATGATGTCGATTTTACCGGAGACAAACTCAAATACATAATGGATTTCCAGGAAAATCTCCACTGGGTAATCGGTAGGGACAGAAAAAAAGTGGCTATAGGTATCCACAATGCAGATGTTGTAAAAGCTCCATTCAAATACATTGCAACTCCAAAAGAGGAAAATGCATTCATTCCTCTTGAAAAAGATACTCCAATGACTCCAGATCAAATCTTAACTGAACATGACAAAGGTAAAGATTACGCTCATCTGATTGAAGACTTTGAAAAATACCCATTGATTTTAGACTGTGATGACAATATCCTTTCAATGCCACCGATCATCAACGGTGAGCTAACAAAAATCAAGGAAGACACTAAAAACATCATTGTTGATGTAACAGGTACTGATGAGCGAGCAGTTAACCAGGCATTGAACATTATCTGCTGTTCATTTGCGGAAGTTGGAGGAAAAATAAAAAGCATGGAGGTTAAATATTCCGACAAAACCATTGTCAGTCCCGATTTAACTCCACAAGAAATTAACGTTCATGTAGACACTGCAAATGAACTTATTGGTGGAATTAACCTAAATGCTAAAGACATTAAGGAATTGTTATTCAAAGCAAGGTTTGATGCCGAAATATTAAATGACAATGAACTGAAAGTTTATGTTCCAGCATACAGAGTAGATATTTTACATGAAGTGGATATCGTGGAAAACATTGCTGTACAATACAGAATCAACTCAATTGAAGCTGAATTGCCTGATATCAATACCGTTGCATATGAAAATGACTGGTTTAAGGCTGAAGGAACAATCCGTGAAGTCATGGTCGGTTTAGGCTTCCAGGAAGTAATGAGCTTGATGTTAACCAATGAGGAATCACATTACGAATTCATGAAACAGGCTGAAGAGGATCACGTTCAGGTAGCAAGACCGATCACAATTGACAGAACCATGATTCGTACAAGTCTAATCAACAGTTTAATGGAATTTTTAGAAGACAACAAGCACGAAGACCTGCCTCAAAAGATATTTGAAATTGGTGACGTTTTATATATGGACGAATCCAGAGAAAATAAGGTCAGAACTTCTAAAAAATTAGCTGCGTTAAGTTGTCACTCAACTGCAAACTTCACTGAAATCAAATCAATTGTAACAAGCGTTCTTTCAAATTTAGGCTATTCAATGGAAATAGCTGACAGTGAAAATCCATCATTTATTGAAGGAAGAGCTGCTGATGTGACTGGAGAAGCTGAAAACGGATTCATTAAAGGATTCTTTGGTGAAATTTCACCTGAAGTCATTACAAACTTCACATTAGAATATCCGGTTGTTGCATTTGAAATTGAATTTATTAACAAAGAGTAATCACTCTTTTTAATAACCATACCATTTATTTTTTTAATACCATGTCTTTTTCATCTGTACATCTATCTGTTCATAGCTGACATTTGTATTATGTGAAATATCAAACGGCAGATTAGTTAAAAGTATTGCTATTGCAATGATTACAATGACAAGTATTAAAATTATCAACCATTTTTTCATTTTAATCACTGATGAATTTTAAGCTGACTGTTCTGTTTTTTCTAGGCCCGTCAAGTTCTATGAAAAATACTGACTGCCAGGTTCCCAGGTCCAGTTTTCCCCCAGAAATTGGCAATGTTTCACTTGAAGACAGCAAAAATGATTTCAGATGAGATTTTGCATTGCTATCTATACGGTCATGCTTCCATGAATATTTATCTGAGACCAAATCATTCAGCATCACTTCCAAATCATCCAGAAGTCCGCTTTCATTTTCATTGACAACAATAGCTGAGGTGGAATGCCTGGAGAAAATATTAACAATACCCGAATCGATATCTATCTCCCGATTAATCATGGATGTGATATCAATTATTTCAAAATGCTTGTTTGAATTTAGAATAATTTTTTTAGATGACATTGATAATTGATTTATAAAAACTAGTATAAAAAAATAAGAAAAAAGAGTTAATTTTAATCGAACTCATTTTTACGTCTATATCCATATAAAAATACTGCAACGATAAATAGAAGCGCCAATACAATAACAATTGAATTGTCCTGTAATGGATTTGCTTTTTTACTTACCTGAGATAAATCATAGGCTTTTCCATCATTTTCAGAATCCCCTGGAGAAGATGAATCACCAGACTCAACACTGCCTGATTCAGCAGCATTTTCCTGACCTCGTGACTGTTCCTGTTCACCTAACTGGGAACTGGATTCAGACATGACATTGGAACTGTTGGTTCCGTAATTGGCAATGATATTGCCCTGATTATTAGATACGGTAGTGGAATTACTATTGGTATTGGAAGTATCGCTACCGCTATTTGAAGAGGAGCCCCCCTGTCCATCATTTGAACCATCAGTTGAATTTGATGAACCGCTGTTGGAACCTGAACCTGATGATGAGCCGGAGCCAGATCCAGATCCACTTTCACCATTAGAATTTGAACCTGATGAAGAACCTCCGTTATCGCTGGAAGATGGAGAATACTTTTCTACAGTTTCCTTACGGTAATCAGGTACTTTTTCACCATGCTTTATTTCAACTTCATGACTTTGACTTGAATCAGTTTCAACTACTCCTTTACCGTTTTGAATCTTTACACTGTATTCCTTACCGTCGACAGAAATCTTTTGGTCAAAGAATGCGAAATCATTAACAGGTTCGCCGTCTTCATAAATCTGAATACCAATACCGTTTGATATGGATGTGAAATCCATGGTTAATATCTTTGCAAGAAGCATCGGACATATAAATGTATGGACATCATCATTTGAATCAAAATAATTAGGACCTAGCTTGAACTGTTCTTTTGATGGGTTGTTTTTAGCCTGGAAGTTTTCATTATGCATTAAAGCATTATATGAAATGTCAGGTTTTTCTTTGTTGACAGTTTCATATTCTTCTCCGAATAAGAAACCGTTTCCTGTTTCAAAACCACCCAATTCAGAATCTGGATCCATACGGTTGAATTCCAATGTATTATACATGAATTTGTCGCCGCTTGACTGTGCATCCATATAGATACCATTAGTATTCTCGTAAACATGATTATAGGTAACATTATTGTTGGAAGACCTGTTGTACATGGAAATTCCGTTGAATGAATTGAAAAAGACTTCATTCCACCAGATGTTAGAGGAATACATGTTTGATGTTTCAATTCCTGATCTTCCATTGTTTCCTATAGTATTATTGAATATAGAGATATTTCTTATATCCTGCACCTGAATACTGTTTAAAAGGGCATCATGAACATAATTGTAGTTTATCTGCACATTATCTGAGTTTTTAACCAAAATATTGTTTACTGCCTGAGATACAGTGTTGTTTTCAACAATAGTATTAGATGATTTATCTAAAATGACAGCATAATCAGCGCCGGCAGCAATTATATTAAATCCTGATAGGATACTGCCTGAACTGTTTTGAGTAAAATAGAATCCGAAAGTATTGTCAATGCCTGCCTTTTCATTGACGGAAGGACTGACATTTATTGTACTATTTTTATTTGAAAATATTTTCAACTGTTTGTCGATGACTAATGATATATTATCATAACTTTCGGATATGAATTCAAATGCATCTCCATTAGTAGCACCGGAAATCATTGTCTGAATTTCATCATTGGACAAGTCAGAAGTTATAATATAATTCGTTCCATTGTCAAAATTACTAATAACACTCTCATCACTAGCTGAAACAGTAGAAATTAAGCATAAAGCAAATAAAAATATAATAAGCACATTAAATACAATATTAAATTTTTTTGTAATCATGTAAAATCTACTCTCGATATGTATTTTAAATCATAACAATATGACTGATTTACACTTAATTTTATTAATCGTTATGTAATATAAAGTTTTGTAATAATACAATCAAAATAAAAGATATGCTTACCTTATTTTAAAAAATACTGAAATATAACATAGTTATGATAATTTATTTAAATAAACATGTATAAACAATATAACATTAAATGTATATCGAAATAATATTTTTTACATTTAATAATATTCAAATCGAGGAATAATATGAATACTAAAAAAATAATTTTATCAATATTTTTAGTTTTTATTGTCCTTTTGAGCTCAAGCATGGTATTTGCTGAAGATGTATTAGATAACAGCTCTTCATCAGATGATGTGCTTGCCATAAGCGAAAATGACAATATTCAAACATCTTCCCAACAGACAATCAGTGCTGGTTCAAACAGTACGACCATACAAGACACTATTAATGGCATGTCTGACGGAGATACATTAAATTTTGAAGAAGGAACATATACAGATATTTGTATATATATTGACAAAAGCATCACAATCAACGGAAACGGTGCAACCTTAATCGGATACTCCTCCCCAGGTGTCAATAATACAAATATCCCTGAAAAAGTTAGAGCAACCACCGCTGAAGGAGGATATGCTGTTACAAACTTTGCAACTGTATACCTATTGAATGCGGAAAATATCGTAATGAGCGGATTGAAAATTGTAGGTCTTGATGATTCAATCTACTCCAACGCAGCATTATACATCAGTCAAGCAAAAGGAGTAAAAGTTGACAACAACACAATCGAAGGTTCATCATGGGGTATTTACATGACAAGTTCTCCTGATGGAACTGTCTCCAACAACTTGATTGAAAACCAGAAAACCACAGGATTTTTAAATTTCGGTTCTGCAAGAACTTTAATTACCAACAATACCGTAATCAACGCTAAAAACCATGGTATTGACGTAAGACACGGAACCGGACCAAATGTACAGGTAATTAACAACACAGTAATCGGCTCAAAAGAAGGAATTTATCTCATGCACTCCAAAGGCCATACTGCAACCCAAAACACACTTATTAACTGTTCAATCAGTTCAATAACCTGTTACGGATCATCAGATGTTAACGTATATGACAATACAATGTACAAATCAAGAATTGGTGTATTATTAGGTGGAGGATACTCTGATATTACTATTGGGGAAAACAAATTCCAATTAGATAACTTGCCATTCCCACCAACATTCGTCTACTATGTAGCAACTGCACAATCAGATTATCAAAGTGCAACCAATGATATTGGAGTTTATACTGATTCCAGTTCAACCAACGAAACATATTCAAATATAACAAATATTCCAACTCCAAAAGAAATTGTAATTGATTATAACACCATCTTAGCTCCAACAGGAACTACATACAATGTTTCTGCTGATGCAAGTTCAACCGAAATACAATCAATTATCGACTCAATGGCAGATGGAGACACTTTAAGCTTTGCTGAAAATGCAGTATATGAAAACATTTCCATCTACACAGATAAAAACATCAAAATAATCGGTAACGGTGCAACATTAATCGGATATGATAGCCTCAACAAGGAAAATGTGCCTGAAAGAGTAAGAAACCAAAGCAGTGAAGGAGGATATGCAGTTACATATTATGCTGTATTATACACATTAAACAACACAAATGTTGTTATTTCCGACTTAAACATCATAGCCAGATTCCCTGGATACAACACTGCAACTGTAGGTGCGACAACTGAAGAATATAAGACCGCAGGAATTTACGCTGATGCAAGTACCAACTTAACAATAACTGGATGTGAAATTGAAGGTGCATCATTCGGTATATTCATGCAATACTCAGGTGATTCAGTCATTACAAACAACAAGATTCATGACCAATACACAAACGGTATGATTAACTTCGGTTCACCTAGAAACATAATTGCAAACAACACAATTTCAAATGTAGTAAACCACGGTATTGACGTAAGACACGGAACCGGACCAAACGTCATCATATTCAATAATACAATCAACGGTGCAAAAGAAGGAATTTATCTCATGCATTCAAGAGGACATATGGTTTACAACAACACCATCATGAACGCAAAAATCGCTTCAATTACTGCATACGGATCTGGAAACGAATACATCTTTAACAACACCATGATTCAGAGCAGAATCGGTCTTTTACTTGGTGGAGGATACTACAATGTAACTATCGGTCCAAATACTTATAATTTAGACTTCTTACCATTCCCACCAACATTCGTAACATACATTGCATTTGCGGATGACCAATACCAAGGAGCATCTAAAGTTCAAGGAACATACAGTGACGGTGCATACTTACCTCCTGCAACAATCATTGCAGAAGATTTAACCAGCAATTCTACTAAAATCACATACAGTGCTATTTTAAAAGATAACAGTGGAATAGAACAAGCTAATGAAACTTTAATCTTTGCAATCAATGGCGAAATATTGACTGCAGTCACTGATGAAAACGGAACTGCTAGTGTTAGTACAATTTTACCTAATGGAAACTATACTGTTGTCGTTGACTTTTATGGAAATGACAAATTAGGTAAAAAAACCGAACAAGCAACAATTGCAGTCAACAGTCCTATTGCAGTTGATTTAGAAGCTCCGGAAATTGAAATGTATTTCAAAAACGGCACTAAATTTAAAGTAACATTAACTTCAAACGGAACCGGAATTGCTAACCAAAGTGTAATCATTACACTCAATGGTGTAAACAACACCCGTACAACAGACGAAAATGGTACTGTTAACATGAACATTAACTTAAGAAGCGGAGAATATGATGTTGCTGTTTACTATGATGGTAACGGCAGCTATGACCCAGCAAAAGTTAATTCCAAAATAACTGTTTTAAGTACTATTTCTGGAAAAGACATTACTAAAATCTTCAAAAACGGCACTCAATACTACGCTACCTTTGTTGATGGTCAGGGAAATCCTTTAGCTAACGGAACCGAAGTAAAATTTAACATTAACGGTGTAATGTATCAACGTAAAGTTAATGAAAATGGTACTGCAAGATTAAACATTAATTTAGCTCAAGGAACTTACATTATTACTGCAACCCACCCTGAAAACGGTGAAACTGCATCCAATACCATCACAGTTCTTCCAAAAATCACTGAAAACAATGATTTAGTCAAATACTTCAAAAATGATTCACAATACGTTGTAAAAGTATTGGATGATGAAGGTAATCCTGTTGGTGCAAACGAAACCGTTACATTTAACATCAACGGTGTAATGTATGAAAGACTAACCAACGAATCCGGATACGCCAAATTAAATATCAACCTACAAGCAGGAGATTACATAATCACTGCAATGTATGGTGGATGTAATGTAGCAAACAACATTACCGTAAAACCAATATTAAATGCAACAAACATTAACATGACCTACAAAGACGGAACCCAATTCAAAGCAACATTAGTTGACGGTCAAGGAAATCCATATTCAGGTCAGAATGTTACATTCAACATTAACGGAGTATTCTACGACAGAACTACAGACGGTAATGGAACTGCTGCTCTAAACATTAACTTAATGGCTGGAGAATACATTATAACCTCAAGTTATAACGGATGCAATATAGCAAACACCATAAAAATTACCGCATAAGTGAATGAAATACCATTCACTTCTTTTTTTATTTTTTTGTAAACCTTAAAAATTCATTATATTAAGGAATAACTAAATTTAAAGCTAATTTTTAGTTAAAACTAAATAATAAATAGAATAATTTAAATATAACAAGTTTTAAAATAAGATTAAGTGATTATATGGAAAAAACAAATTATCTAATCAGAGAAAATAACACACAAAAAGTATATCTGACAGAAAGCACTATAGATATAATTCCTCTTTTAGAAGAAACATATCCATATATCATTAATTCAATTAAAAAAGAAGATTTTATACTTAAAAGTGAAAAATGCAATTTATTTAAAGAATTAGTTTTTGAAAATAAGGTTGTTGGCTTCTGCTCATATGACTTTTCAAGAGAATTTATGACAGCTGCAATGAATAACATTTACATATTGCCGGAATTTCGAGGCAATGGCCTGTTTTTGGAAGAGCTTGAAAAAACAATGAAAGAACATAATAAACCAAGCATAATAGAACCTACAAGACATATTGTGGAATTATTGATTAAATATGGCTTTGCAAAAAAAATCAATGATAATATAGTCGCCAGTGCCATTGAATTTATTGTTCCTGGAGAGCATGTGCTGACAAATAATGAAATAGAAAACGAAGAGGAACTGTCAACCCATTACTACGATTTAAATATCTGTGCCAGCATACATCTATTGGACAGCGAAAAATGTACAATAGCATATAGCTTGCCGTTAAATGACGATATACTAAGGTATGATTGCATAGAAAGCAGATCTAAACTGAATGAAGACTACTTCAAGAATATCAAAAATGTTTATGTGAATAACCAGGAAGAAATACTTGAGATTTTAGTTGATTTGGAAGAAAATCTTCCTTTAATAGAATATAGCCTTGAAGAGGTAATTGGAAGTGAAGATGAATTGTCTCCTTATATAGAAACATTGATTGATGATGCACACATCACACACAACCAAGCATTGCAGATTAGAAATCAACTGAAAGAAGAATATGAAGCCGGAATGATTTTAAACGAATCACTATTAATAAGATTGGCATACCTTTTCAATGTTCCCGAAGAGCCAAGGCTGATTACCCATGATGAAAAATGTCCTTATTGTGAAATGCCTGTTGATGATCATGACAGATATTGTCATTACTGTGGAATAAACTTAAGTTATAATCCTGATGATGTTAAAAATACACTAATCAGCTCCATTGACCAATTCAACAATAATTTGAATATTTCCGAAGACATTAGATACATCGCATATAAATTTCTGAAAATGATTAACGAAAAAATAGACTTTGAATATGCAATGTTTATGAGCAAAAGCAATTACAGTATTGACTTTAAAATATTGAAAAGGTTTCTGGATGAAAACAATTTCATAAAAAACAATGAAATAACTGATGAAGGGATTGATTTTATAAACAGTCATCCTTTACATTACTATGAAAAATATCACATGAATATATTAGATTACACAAAATTTGAAGAATATTTCTGGCAAAATTCAGATTTGGATGGTAAAGAAATATGTTTAAAGTTTCTCGACAAATACGATGACGAATATATCGATGAAATAAAAGAAGAAATTAAAAAAAGTCATTAATAGGACTTTCTTTTTGATAATGCAATATATACAATGAATATTCCAATCAATAGCAAGACTATTTGTGGGAAAATTGCAAATAAAATCACTGGAATTAACTTTAACTCAGCCAATATCCATAAGATAGCATATATAATAATCACAATTCCCAAAAGAAGTAAAAATTTGTTAAGATAGCTTCTTATCGTATATTCATCCAAACCAGGAATAGGCATCGAATCACCCTATAGCTCTTTTGTACCTTCAGATGTTCCTACAATTACACGATCAACCATTTGTGAGAATATTCCGTTTTCAACAACCCCTGGAATAGAGTTCAAATCAATTTCCAAATGTGCTGGACTTTCAATCTCATCGAATTTGGCATCAATTACAAAGTTTCCGTTATCAGTTATGACAGGACCGTCTTTTCTTTGGGCCATTCTGATTTCACATTCAGCACCCATATCCTCCAAAGCCTGGATGACAACACGGGATGCGTCAGGAATTACTTCTACCGGAACTGGGAAAGTTCCTAAACTTTCAACGACTTTAGACTCATCCACAATTACAATAAACTCTTTTGCGGCATAGTCTACGATTTTTTCTTTAGTGTGGGCTGCTCCACCGCCTTTAATGAGATTAAAGTCACCGTCGACTTCATCTGCCCCATCAACAGATAAATCAATGTCATTTTCTTCCAAGGTAGTTATTGGAATATTCCATTTTTTAGCAAGCAATAATGATTGGAATGAAGTAGGGATTCCTTTTACTTTAATTCCTTCTTCAGCCATTCTCATACCAACTTTTTCAATGAAATAATGTGTTGTGGAACCAGTTCCTAATCCTAAAACCATTCCATCTTCAACATATTCGGCAGCCTTATATCCTGCGTTCTTTTTACTGGAATCATTTTTACTAGCATTTTTCATGACAAACACCAAAATTAAATAACAAAGCCTAAAGTAAGTTTATTAAGAATTAATCCTTTTTTACAGCCTTCCTTATGTTTTCCTTGATTCTTTAAAACAATACATTTATCATTTTCGATTAAACCTTCAGGGAAACACAAGTCATGATATTCACAATAATCATCACAATCAGGAGCATTGTAAGTGAAAGTTGATCCTTCAAAGATATTTTTGGAAGTGGTCAGCACTTCAATTTCAGCTCTTTCAACTTCAACTGGAATTACAGCATTTTCGGCATGAATCGGACATTTTTGCTCATTATCCTTAACATCAGTAATCACATATTTTCTGTTTACTTCCAGACTGCCTACACAAGATGATTTGAATCTGCAACTTTCACATTCTTCAGCCGGACCTAAGAAAACAAATTCTGTTCCTTCACTTGCCAAATCCTTACCAATCAATGTAATCATCTAAATCACCTCAGTATTATATGCCAATTCATATGCGGCATCTTTTGAAATTCCGTTATCTCCCAAAATAGTATATCTGTCAGGTCTTATTTTATGAGCCATCAATAATGCTTCAATAACATCCTCATCGGAAATTCCCAATTCCTTAGCGTTTATCGGTGCTCCGACAGCTTTAAGACAATCCCTTATGAATTTCCAGTCATCACCATAAAGCGCCATCATCAATATGCTTCCGACACCGCACTGTTCTCCATGTAATTTAGGTTTTTCAAGTATCTTGTCAAGAGAATGTGAAAACATGTGTTCAGATCCGCTGGCAGGCCTGCTGGAACCTGCAATACTGATTGCAGTGCCGCTGCTGAATAAGGACTTCATAACAATCCGGGCACTCTCTTCAAGTCCCGGTTTGATATTATGAATATTATTTGTAATCAGTTTAGCAGACATTATTGATAGTGAAGCCGCAGATTCACTATACTCAACAAATTTCAGCCTATGAGCCAGTTCCCAATCCTTGACTGCAGTGAAGTTGGATATCAAATCGGCACATCCTGCAGACAATAGTCTGAATGGGGAATTTGCAATGATGTTACTGTCCCCGATAAGTGCAATCGGTGCATTTGCCTTAACTGATGTGGATCTGTCAGGATTTTTTATTGAAGCTAAAGGAGATACAATACCGTCGTGTGAAGCTGTTGTAGGCATGGAAACAAAATAAACATTCTTATTGAAAGACGCATATTTTGCAACGTCAATTATTTTTCCTCCGCCAACACCAATGACCAGCGTGTCGGAGTCGATGTATTCTTCCACTTCACTTACACTTTCAAATGAAGCATCATCAATAATTTTGACATCAACTTCATAATCATTCTCTTCAAGGTTTTCAACTGCATATTTAGCTCCGGCATCATAAGTATGATGGCCTGTGATAATTAAAGCCTTTTTTGACAGGTGTAAACCTTCCAAAATCTCAGCGGTTTCATAGATGACGTCAGGTCCTATGTAAACCTCACGAGGCATTTGTATTTTCCTATGATTCATAAATATCTCCTAAAAAAATAACTATACATTTTTATATATGAAATCATTATATTAAATAACTTTTCTTTTGAAGTTTAATAGAAAAATTCCCTTAGGAATTTAATGATGTTAATATGCTCAATCCCTTCCATTGAATGATCTTCTTTATCCATACTTAAAACATACTTGGGATAATTATCTTTTATTAACATCAATGGCCTGAATTCACGTTCTATAACATCATCATCTTCCAAATGATAAGCTACCTGAACATAGAACTTCTTATTATTTTTTCTACAAACAAAATCAATTTCATAATCGTTAAAACAACCTACAGTAACTTTACAATCATTTCTAAGTAATTCCAGATATATGATATTTTCAAGAATTTTACCAACATTTCGTTGTTTTTCCTCAAGTTGAGATTTTTGAACCTCCCCTCAGTAAGACGGAGGGGATTCGCATACCTAAAAAAAAAATATTTTGTATTTATTTTTTAGGATAATTTTACTGCACCGGCGCACCGACGGCTAAATCTTTTTAATCCTTCGTTAAGAATGTTGATTGCTGCATTGACATCACGATCATGGTATGTGCCGCATTCGGGACATTTCCAATTTCTTTTGTTTAAGTTCTTTGGGCCTTTTAGTTTTGTGTTTTTGTATCCACAGTTGCTGCATTTTTGTGTTGTGGGAATATTGGCCGGTATTTTTTCGAAGTCAGTATTGTTCCATTGTGCTTTGTATTGGATTTTGTCCATGAATTTTCTGGGTGAGTTTAATTGTATTTTCCTACTCAAGTACGGATTGTGTTTCCAGAATATGATGTTTTCGTTTTGTACTGCTATAAATGAACTATTTTCGATGATTTGATGTGATTTTTTATCGTAATAGTCTTTTTGTTTGTTTTTTAGTTTTGCCCACCATTTGTTATATAGTTTTTTTGCTCTGCGGTATCTGTTTGAGTTTTTTTTATGTGTGCTCATTATTTTTTGGTAGTGGATGATTCTATCTGTTTCTTTCGTTAAATCTAGATTGGCTATCTCGTTTTCGTTGGAAAGAACTGCTAGTTTTTTGCATCCGATGTCAATGCCTATTTGTTGGTTGCCCTTTTTTTCAACAGGAGTGTGAATACATTTGACGTTAATTATTGCGTAGTATTTCATGTTTTCTTTTTTAATGGTTGCATTCTGTATTTTCACGGTATTGTCATGGGAATCACTTCCTTTTTTTAGTAGATCTTTGTATTCTTTGCTTGTTTTAAATTTTACTAATCCTAATTTTGCTAATTTTAATTTAGGATATCCATTTTTGTCATTGGTTATTCTTACATTGTTTTTGTTGTTTTGGATTCTGATGCTGTCTTTTTTATTCTTTTTACATTTAAACCTAGGATAATTTGATTTTAAATTAGGATTAAA
>NZ_JAFSNZ010000082.1 GCF_017447225.1 Methanobrevibacter sp.
ATCTTTAATATCAGTATTGAAAGTAAACGTTTTAATTGTTGGTGTTTCTTCAATAATTTGTTTAATCTCAACGATTTGAGGAGAATTAATCATTTCACTCACCTCCGTGTGCAAGGCCAACCATCTCATCGATGGATGAATAGCCTTTTTGCTTCATGAATGTTTCCAAATCAGCGTTGATTTTACCAAATACTTCAACTCCTTCATCCATAATTGCAGTACCTATCTGAACTGCTCTTGCACCTGCAAAAATGAATTCAACAACATCTTCAAAAGTGTAAACGCCTCCAACACCAATGATTGGAAGATCAACAGCCTCGTAAACTGAATACACATTACTTATTGCAATAGGTTTGATTGCCTTACCGCTCATTCCTCCGAACTTGTTGAATAAGACTGGACGGGCAACATCAATATTGATTTTCATGCCCGGACCTAAAGTGTTGATAAGGCTTAAGGCATCAGCTCCCGCATCCTCACATGTTTTAGCAATTTCAACAATGTCTGTAACATTAGGAGTCAGTTTAGCTATTATCGGCACATCACTTGCATCCTTTGATGCGGAAACAATAGTGTGGCTTAAATTACAGTCCTGACCGATTGAAGCACCATATCCTTCCATAGCATGAGGACAGGAAATGTTTAACTCAATCATATCCACATATTCTTGAACTTCACCAACCAAAGTACTAAATTCATCGGGAGTGGCACCATAAATAGATGCAATGACAACATTATTATCCCTATTAATCTGTTTCAGCTCTTCCTTAAAGTTTTCAACACCAGGATTGGATAAACCTATAGCATTGATAATTCCACCATCAACGCCAACAGTAGTAGGATTTTTATATCCCGGATGAGGCTTTAAAGAAAATGATTTACTAATAACGCCTGCCGCACCTGATTTTAAAATCCAGTTCATGGAAGAAGCCGTGCTCCCCATGATTCCTGCAGCCAACATTAAAGGATTTCTGAAACGAACTCCACAAACATCAGTTTCTAACATAACATCCACCAAAATTTCTATTATGTATTAATGTTTGGTTTACAAATAATTTATAATTAGTGGAAGATTGAAAAAATATGAATTATTTTTCATATTTTTCAAGTAGTTGGCGATAGTTATCATTTTGGCGTTTTAAACTGATTATATTGGTTTTATTGGTTTTTAATGTTTCTTCTTTTTCCTTAAGCAAGAGTTTTATGGTTTCATCCTGCTTTTCAATAATCAGGTCCTTTTGAGCAAGCAGACCTTCATAAGTTTTAGAAATTTTTCTAAGCTGAACTTCCAGGTTTTCACTATTTTGCCTGATTTGGTCTTTATATTCGTCGATTAATGACCTTAAATACTTGACCTGATCCTGCTTATCGTCAATGATATCCTGCTTTTCCCGAATCTTTTTATCCAGATCATCGAGTTCCTTGATTTTGGCCTTTTCATTGTTGATTTCATTATCCAGCTTATACTCCAGGTTTTGCTTTTCGTACTTCAACTTGGTGGAATAGAGTTTCAACTTATTAATTTCCTCGTTTTTGCTTTCAAGTTCCATGGTGAGTTCATCTATTTCACCATCTTTCAATTCTATTGTTTCCTTTAAATCTCTAAAACTTTGTTTTGACATTAATTGAAATATTTGATTTTAAATCATTAAAAACTTTTTGAAGCCAAAATTTTATTAAAAATAAAAAAAATAATTTAAGAACATGGAATGTTATGTGACTTACAGCGTTAAAGGATTTTATGCGTTTAACGAAAATAATGAATTAATCTGTGAAAAGTTATTTAAAGAAGATGAAATAATCCAAAAGCTGATTGAAATTGACAATAAGGAAATTCCTTGTGAGGAAAGCGAGCTGATTGATGAGCTGAGTGAGACTTACGACACAATATTTGTCGAATCAAATAAGCGTGCTTCCGATTACAGATGCGACAAGGTAAAGGTCAAAAATCCTAATTCCGGAGGAAATTATCTTAGAAGCAATTTCGATTTGGATATGAATAATGAGATTTATCAAAAATTGGCCATCTATAAGATGAAAAAGGCACAGTCTTCAGAGGATAAGCATCTGATTCAGGCCATCAACTCCATTGATGAGATTGATGAGTCCATTTCAAAATTAATCGAGAGAATCCGTGAATGGTATGCTCTCTACTTCCCAGAGATGGATTTGATAAAAAACAATGAGACATACATCAAATTAATTTATGAAAACAAGACAAAAGAAGAAATCGTTAACGCCAAAAGCAGTGCATTCCCACAGGACATGCTGGATATAGAAGAAGATATCAATCCGGAAGACTTAGAAATAATGAACAGATATGCCAAATCCATCTATGAACTCCAGCAGACAAGAAAAGATATTTTGAATTATATTGACAGCAGGATGGAGTCAATTGCACCAAACATGAAATTATTGCTCGGATCATCTCTTGCGGCCAAGCTGATATCCCATGCCGGAGGACTTAAAAGACTGGCAACATATCCTTCAAGTACCGTTCAGATAATGGGTGCTGAAAAGGCATTGTTCAGACATTTAAAAAGCGGAGACCGTCCTCCAAAATACGGACTGATTTACCAGCACCCTCAAGTTCGTGGAGCAAAATGGTGGAATCGTGGAAAGATAGCCAGACTGCTTGCAGGAAGAATATCTCTGGCAGCAAGAAAAGACGTTTTTACCCATGATTTTAATCCAGAAATATTTAATGAATTCAATGAAAAAGCACAGGAAATAGAAAAAAATAATCCATTTCCTCCAAAAACAAGTAAAAAAAGAAAAGAAGAAAAGAACAAATCAAAAAAGAAACACAGAAAATCTAAAAAAAGAAGGAGGAAATGAAAATGGATGTTTTTTTAAAAGGTGGAGAAATCGCAACACGCAATTTAACACCAGGAATTAATGTTTATGGAGAGGAATTAATTTCTGAAGATGTCGAATACCGATTGTGGAACCCAAGAAGGTCAAAACTTGCAGCGGCAATCCTAAACGGTTTGGAAAATTTGGATATAAAAAATAATGATAAGGTCCTATATCTTGGCGCATCAACCGGCACCACTGTTTCACATATTTCAGATATTGCATATGACGGGAAAATTTATGCCGTTGAATTTTCACCAGTGACAGCAAAAAAGTTAACCAGACTGTCACGTCAAAGGCCAAACATCTATCCTATATTGGGTGATGCTACCAAACCTAAAGAATACATGAATTTGGTTGAAAAGGTTGATGTATTATACTGTGATGTTGCTCAGCCAACACAATCAGAATTGTTTATGAAAAATATGGATATATTCGCAAAGGAAGATGCTTTAGGAATGATAACACTTAAAGCCAGAAGTATTGATGTCATACAGAAACCTAAAAAGATATTCAAGCAAGAAGAGAAGAAAATGATAGAGAAAGGTTTTAAAATTATCGAAAAAATAAAACTGGAACCTTACGAAAAAGACCATATGGCATTCGTTGTAGAGAAAAATTTTTAAAAAAAAATAGTGAATTTTCGCAGCATATTTAGTGAAAAACTTCTTTAGAATTTTATTCAAAAATGTTAAAAAATACCCAAAAAAGTATTACTTCGATAGCTTTTTATACCATAAAATTAAATATTATATATGCTAATGCAAATAAAATAAAAGTTCACTAAATAATCCTTTAGGTAAATTCACTCTACTAATCACTTCATTTATGTAAATCCTAAAGGATTGAACTTATTTTATTTAAAAACTCTTTTTTATCAATTTAAAATTTTAAGCTAAAATACTGTCTTTTTATCAAAAAAGTATTACTAAAAATTAATTTTTTACAATAAATATTACTCGCTAAAAGCAATATTGACTTTAACATATCACAACAAAAATTTTAGAAAAAACACTTATACACATTGCAACATTACCCAAATAGAGATAATTTTATATGAGGTTACGCCACATTCACAATCAAGAAAAAAGTTGAATGTAAATTTGTGCCATTTTAATTAATTATAGATATGATTAAAAAGATATTGTTTAAAAATAAATCAATATAATTTAGTGAAAATATGATAATAATAAAAGCAATTAACAAAAAATAATAAAAAGAGTGGCGTTATCTACATGAAATCTTTTTACAAATGACATTCATAATAGTTTTTGCAATTTCATCCTTGCTTGCAAGAGGCACTGCCAAAACATCATCATCTATAATCAGAACCTCATTCTTATCTGATCCGAAATTGCACTCATCATGGGAAACATCATTTGCAACGACCAAATCAGTTCCTGCATCCGCAATCTGCTTGCGGGCACAATAAACAATCTCATCATGAGAAATATTGAATTCCGCCTTGAATCCAACCAAAAATATATCAGGATTAATCGTTTTGATTTGTCTAATAATCTTTAATGTCGGCTTTAAGCTGATAGCCATTGATGAATCTGAATCAATCTTTTTATTTTCACGTTCCACAACCTCAAAATCAGAAACTGCAGCTGTCGAAATAAAAATATCAAAATCTCCGACAATGTCAAAAATAACATCAGCCATCTGCTTGGACGTTTCAACATTGATAACATTAAATAGCGGTGAAATCCTGACGCTGACCTTTGCGGCAACAAGAGTAACCTCAGCACCCAATACATATGCCTGCTTTGCAAGCGCCAAACCCATTTTACCTGAAGATTTGTTAGTAATACCTCTTACAGAATCAATAGGTTCAAAAGTCCCACCCAAACTAATTAAAACTTTTTTACCGAGAATATAAATCACTTCTTAGCCAAATTAATACATCTCAAAGATTCAAGAACAATATCCTCATTGTCAGGGAATTTAGCTTTTCCCTCATCCATTACCGGAGGCATGAATGAAGCTGATTTCTCATCCTTGATTTTTTGAATATTTTCCTCAATAGCCTTAAACATTGAATCATGCATTGACGGAACAAATAAAATAGGAGTGTCATGGCCATATGCAGTAATCAATAAGGTTGAAATAGGATTATCTGCTATTTTATGTGCAAATTTACTAATAGTATTGGCAGTAGCCGGAGCAACAAGTATTAAATCCTCCTGAGAGTAACGGACATGCTCGATATTTCCAGTCAGTTCAGTTATAACCTCACTTCCAGTTGCAAATTCCATTGAATTCGGATGAATAATCCTGCAAGCGGCTTCGCTCATGAAACATTTTACATCCACGCCTTGACGCTTAAACTCTCTAGCCAATTTAATTGCTTGGGTAGCTGCCACACTACCTGTAACACATAATACTATCATAGAATACCTCAAAAAAATGAAAAATTTAGTTAATTGTAATGTGCTGCATGATATAATCCGCAGCAGGCAAATTTGTCTCGTATTTATCGATAGGAGCACTATACATTATAACATAAGCTTCATTACCTCTTTCAAACCATAATGCCTTATGCTGTTTAACAACACCGGTTGAAGCGCTGGAAGTATAAATGTACTGAAGAGCTTTTTCATCGTTGATTAAGACCTCGCCTGAAGAAACCAATTCGAAAGCCTCGTCTGCCTGAACATTACTGTATGTTTTATTAACATAATTAGCAAAATCACCGGAAAACTCCTGTTTCTCCACATGTATATTGACCTGACCCACTTCAAGACTGTCAACAGAACTTTCTTTAGCTATAGCAAGAATAGTATAATTTGACGTTGCCTGAGCTATTACCCAATTTGACGGGTAATTAATTGTAACTCCGCCTTTTGAAATGGATAACATTTCAACTGATTCATTGGTGTTAGTATTACTATTGCTTTTATGATCGAATTGGATATCATTGAAAACAATGTACCCGAAAATTGCAATAATAACAATGAGTATTACAACCCCTATTAACGTAATTTTTTTCATATAGTCACCATTTTAAAAAAAAATTTAATTGGCAGTATTTTCTTGAGAACTACTGCCATCAGAATAACTGCCCTCAGAACTACTATAATCCTGTGAATAGTCTTGACTATAGTCATACTGATAATCTGACGAATATTCCGTAGTTTCTACATAATCATAAGACGAATTATCATAATATGTATTATTTGAATCAACCGTAGTATTTACTGTAATATCATCAACATCCGGAAATGCGGTATCAGTTACAATAGCTACAGCATCAGTACTTGAAAAAGATTGGAAATCAAAATTGAACACTCCGAAAGCAGCACCTACAGTAAAACCTACAGCTAAAATCAACACAGCCAAAAGTTTGAAAGTGCTTGAATCCATTGGAGTTCTTTCTTTAAGTTTTTTGTCTCCTTTTTTCGGATTAATAATATATTTTTGAACCAAATCCTCTTCTTCTTTTTTATCTTTATCAATTGGTTTTTCATCTATTTTAGGAGAATCAGAAGGTTTACCTTGCATAGATCTAATTCTATTAGTAGCTTCTCTTGCATCTAATGCATTTAGCTTATCTTCATATTTTGAACGGAAATAAATATATTTTTCCCTAGATATTTTTCCATGAGCATAGTCTGATTCTAAACTAGCCATAATCTCTAGAAGTTTATCTTTATCATTAGACATACCAACCCTCCTTAAATTATTAACAATATTTATTATATGTAAACATTAATTTATAGTTTACCTTATATTCAAAAAAATAATCAGAATTCAGGATAAGAACCTAAAACCTTGAAAAAATAGGTATTATCCTCAATTTCTTTAAGAATATTTTGGATAATCTCATCCTTACAGTGACCATAAAAGTCAACAAAAAACAGATATTTACCTAAACCCTGCTTGGAAGGCCTTGATTCAATTTTTGTCATGTTAATATTATTTTTTTCAAATATTCCAAGAATATGGTAAAGTGAACCCGGACGGTCTTCATAGATTGAAAATATTATGGAAGTCTTGTCATTACCTGTCGGGTCAGTATCTTCCTTGGATAGAACAACAAAACGGGTTTCATTGTTGTCAACATCCTGAATATTGGCTTCAAGAATTTCCAAACCATAAAGCTCAGCACTTTTTGCATTACCTATGGCTGCCTTTGAATTATCACCTATAATGCTTTTGGCGGCACTGGCAGTGCTTACGGCATAATGAGGCTGGATATTATTGCTGCGTATAAATTCCTGACATTGGGCAATTGCCTGGGAATGGGAATAGACATCATCAATGTCTTCAAGCACACATCCCGGATTGACTATTAAGTTCTGATTGATTGGAATAATCACCTCACCAATAATATTTAAATCATATTTATGGGCAAGAGAATCCAATGTGATTCCAACAGGTCCTTCGATTGAATTTTCAATTGGAACTATTCCTTTGATGCACTGATCATCTGCAATGCTGTCCATAACTGCAGGAATTGTACAATAAGGAATTAAATCATCACCTAAAAGTGTTGCTGCCTCATGGGAAAATGTTCCTTTCGGACCTAAAAAAGAGATTAATTCACTAATAATAATCACCTTAAAAAAAAGAAATTGAAAGTATAGCTAAGAATAGCTACACTAAGCTTCTAATTTTGCAATTAGTCTTAAAATATCGGTTTGGGTTACAATTCCCACAACGACATCATCTTCTACAACAGGCAAACCGTTGAATCCGGTTTCCATCATTATTTTTGCAACTTCAGAAATGCATGTATCTTTAGTCACAACACGTGGATTGGTAGACATGATATCTTCAACCAATACTTCTTTGATTTGAGATTTTTGGTATTTTTCCGGAACTTTTTTTCTAAAGTCAATGAAAGCTCTCATTAAATCTTTAGATGTAATCATTCCAACTAATGTTTCATCATCGATAACTGGAAGTCTGCCGACTTTAGAATCGAGACTGACTCTTCTTGCATGAACCAGCCTTTCGGATGGTGAAACTGATTTAATATCTTTAGACATTAATTCTTTGGTGCATATCTTATCATATTCACCGTCAACAGCCAATGTTACGAAATCAGCTTTTGAAACAATACCTACCATTTCATCTCCGTCCATTACAGGAACTGATCCGATTCCATTTTCAAGCATAATTTCTGCTACTTCAGCTAAACGCATTGTTTGCGGAACGGATATGATGTCCTTAACCATTACAGATGAAACATGGAGCCTTGAAGCAGGCATGCTTTCATATTTTGATGAACCGAGTTTCTTTGCAATGTCCCTTTCGGAAACAATACCAACTAATTCTTTGTTGTTAAGAACTGGAAGGCGTGAAATTTTATTTTTTCTAAGCAGTTTTAATGCATCTGCAAGACTTTGATCTTTGTCTATGGTAATTAATGTAGTAGACATTAAATTTTTGATTTGCATAGAGCAACCTCCATTTATAAGTTTTTAACAGCTCTTAAGATATCTCTTTCAGTAATAATACCAATTATAGTATCATCTTTAACTACTGGTACACCACCAATATTGCTTATTTTGAATAATTCACAGATTTCACCAATAGTGTCTTCTGGTTCTACAATAATTGCATCTTTAACCATGATATCGGATAATTTAGTTTCTAAAACTTCACTTGCAGCGTTTGAATTTAAATTATCGAATAATTCTTTAGCATTAAGGAAACGAATAATATCTGTTGAAGTTACAATACCTAACAATTTTTTAGCTGCTTTGGAAATGTCAGCTTCCCCTCCAACAATAGGAATTCTTCTTAATCCATTTCTGACCATAATCTTACATGCACTTTCTACCGGAGTACCTGGAGTGGTAGTGAAAACTTTTGTACTCATGTAATCTTGTGCTGTTCTATCATCCATTTCTCCTGCAAGAGATAATGCGATATCTCTTTCTGTAACAATACCTGCGAGTTTATCATCTGAATCAATAAGAGGAAGTGCTCCTATCTGATTTGCAAGCATTACATCTACAACTTCTTTAATAGAAGATTTTTCAGATAAACATATGACATCACGGGACATGATTTCACGTACAGGTTCATTGATAGCTGCTAAGAAGTTGTCTTCATATTTTTTCTCAATAATGTTAAATTTGTTACCTCCGCCAAAGAAGTCCAATATATCCATTACAGTTACGATACCTAATACTTTACCGGAACCAGGATCGGTAATTGGTAATCTTCTGAATTGGTGTTCCATCATTACTTTTGCAGTATCTTTGATACTTTTACTTGGAGGAATTGATACAACATCTTTAGATGCTATTTTCATTATATTTTCATTCATACATTCACCTCAAACTTGTAATTATGCGCCTAATAAAATCATTTACTCTATATTCAAAATCTTATGAATCTGAGGAATGGTTGAAACATCGAAATATTTACCAACAATCTCAGAAAACTCAAATAAACAATCAGAAAGATTTTTCCATTCGTTCAAAGGGCTGGAAGGTTGAATAATAAATTGGATGTTATTTTCATCAATAATTTCCTTATCAATTTTTTTAATTACCTCTTCAAATGATTCTATTTTTAAGCTTGGCAAAATAACTACTTTACAATATACATTTATAGATTTTTCTATTAATAAATTTAGTGATTTAATTTCATTTAAAAAAATATCTTCATCAAAATGACCTTTAAATTGTTCTTTTAGCTTAATATCAAGTGAAACAATATCTAAATCATCAATTAAATCAATATTCTCCGGTAGAGTACCATTTGTCTCAAGCATTATATTGAGGTCCGTGAGCTTAGAAACCTCGTTGATGAACTCTGGATACAATGAGGGTTCGCCACCGGTAAAAGATATAGTATGACAGTCAGGAGTTAAAATACTTTCGATTTGTGATACGACCTCCTTAGGTGTCATGAGCATACCTTCCTTTTCGGAAATGCTGTGTTTCGTATCGCAGTAATCGCAGTTCAGATTGCAGCCTGCAAAACGTACGAATATCTGTCTCTGGCCTATCAGGATGCCTTCTCCCTGAAATGATGAAAATATTTCAATAATTGGAGCTTTCATAACTATTCCACGAATTCCTTTTTATATTGTGCGCCCTGACCTATTCCCTCATTAACGCAAACTGAGATATATTCCAGATTGTCATAGGTTTCTGATAATTTACGGTATAGGGATTCTGCAAAAAACTTGGAAAGCTCTTCAGCAGAAGTATAAGGAAGCGGCAGGAATACACAGTCGACTGAAGGAACAGAATAACCTTTACCATCAATTTTAAATGAAACTATCTCTTCTTCTTTCAAATCAAAAATTGAATCCTTTTCCTTATTGAAATCCTTAAAATCAATTAATGAATTATATACCGGAATCAAAAGCCTGTGGTCGAGCTCGTCACAGATGGCTTTAGTGTATTTTTTTACATCCTTAAAGTCTACAACGAATTCGAACTCACCTGCCCTTTCACCTTCTATTTCAACATCGACAAAGTAAGAGTGTCCATGTATAAATCCACATGATTCATGACCAGGAATGACATGGGCAGATGAGAATCTTAAATTTGACTGAATACCATTAACTAAAATTTTCATGCTAACACCTTGGTTTTACTAATATCTTTTTCAATTGTTTCAATTTCATCAATGAATCTGTCAACAACTTCAAAAATCAAATCCTTTAAGTTATTTTCATTAAAGACATTACCATCATCAATATCATATAATCCTATTGTTTCAACGTCCCCTGGAGTTCCCTTATCTTCGAGATTCAATGCAAAATGAATCTTTGCAGAACTTAGAGAAACGCTGGCTATTGAAATGCTGAGTTTTCTTCCATCAACAAAAATATCATCACCTTCACGGGTTGTCTTAACTCCCCTTTCAGTCAGGATTTCTCTAAAAATCATTACAAGAAGCCTTTGGCGAAGATAGGCTATTCTCATATTTGTAGGCTGCTGATCGAAGAATTCACAAATGAAATTAACCATATTGTTTGACTTGATTTCCAATCCGACATCGGCAAAGTCCTTTAAATTATCAGGAGTGATGTTTACCGGACCAATCCATGTGACGATTGATGAGCCGTAAATTCCAAACTCCTGGAAAGCCCATGAGGGATTGATTTGGCTGCCGTCGTATTCAAAAATATCTTCAACATGTTTATGAGTTATATTCATTTTAAAACCTATTCTTTATAATTTATAAAAAAACTTACAATACTATATTAGTTGAAGATATTAAAAAAGGTTAAGAAAAAATAAGAAAAAAAGTATCATCTCCAATTGGAGAAAAATACTTGAAAATTTAAATTGTTGAATTAATGCCAACATTGCCTGAATATACAGTTAATTCAGGATAATCAATAGTTATGTGAAGTTCTGAATGTGTATCCTCGACATGTTGCTGTGAAGGTTCATTTGATAATTCTAAATCACGAATCTCTTCATTAGAATGAATTGGATGATAATCCGGATTTGAATATAACTCCTGCAGATAATGGTCATTATTCCAGGAATCTAATGCTTCTTCACGAGATATTATAGCAGGATTATTAATATCAAAATAGTTTTTCACACCGAAATGAAGCGGATAATCGCAAATCATAACATCATCTAAAGGTACTGTAACATTTCCCAATACCACATATCTTCCGCAATCCATACATAACAGATATTTGTCTGTGAAATCATCATGAACATTTAAAAATATCTCATCATGGCCAGGCAATTGACGATAATTCATGTTTAGTTGGTTAGTTTCATACTCAAATCTTTCTTTTTGAACTTCATCAGGGAATTCACCATTTTTCAGATAATATTTAGCATCCCACGCATCGTAGATATATGGGCTTGACAAATCAAAGTAAGAATCTCCTATTCCACAATTAAGATGACATATGAAATCAGTTTCAAGAGGGATTGTAATATTTCCTAACGGAATAAAACCGTCTTCAACACACCATCCATACTTATCCGTAAAGTCCTGGCCTTTTTTGATAAAGATATGGTCTTTATAATTTGGAGATAAGATATAATCAGATTTATTAATATTATCAAATGGAAGAGTACCTTGCTGAAGAGGATAAAAATAAGGATCTTTTCCACCGGATGGCTGTCCGCCAATTGATACATCAGCAACACCTGCAGTATAACCCACATAAGAACTTATTTTAGTTGAATTATCCAAATCAGTTGTTGAATCTGGAGACATATCCAATACAACGTTGCTTAATTGTTGAAGAACACTACTTGAAGCAATACTTTTAACAAGTTCTTCATTGGATAAAGAAATATCTCCAGACATTTTTTCTTCATCCGGCAATGAAACATTATCATTAACATCATCCATTTCATTTGAAACAGGATTATTTATCACTTGTGATGAAAAATCACTTGAAACAAATGCATAGCCCCCTACAATTAATCCAATAGCCAATAAGACACAAACGCCTGCAATTATTTTTTTAATATTTTCACCCCCACAGATTT
Organism: Methanobrevibacter sp.; assembly: GCF_017447225.1. Lineage (GTDB taxonomy): Archaea > Methanobacteriota > Methanobacteria > Methanobacteriales > Methanobacteriaceae > Methanocatella. The sequence goes on from NZ_JAFSNZ010000082.1 coordinate 12,300, forward strand.
TAGTAATATTTATTATACATTTAATGACTTATATATTTAACTTTTTTAAAGATTCATTTAAATTTCTTGAAAAGATTATTTACCAATATCAATTTGTAAATTAGATATAGGATAACACACAGCAATACCAGAATAAAAATCAAAATATACATAATTAAACACAACCACTGTAATATATATTATTCAATTAATGACATATAAATGTTACACATAACACAAAATAAATTTAATAGATGATACAGAAGTTTATAAAGGAGTTATTTTTATGCAAGTAAGAACAAGAGATTTTATTTACACGACTGACGGAATGTATTTCGCATCAACAAATTACATCCATCCGGAAGACAGATACATCTCATTTTTAAGATATATCCCTGATGAAAATGGAGACAGGGAAAAAGACGGTATAAGATATAGAAAAGTTGGCTCTGAAGAAGCATATTCATATTTACGTGAAAATTATCCGGATTACTTATATTTCTGTGACGTTACCAATGTGGAAATGATGGGAGTTCCTATCGATAAGGTAGAAAGAGTAATCAAACCTGAAAACAGATTGCTGGGTCTTAAAAAGACATTTGAATCTGGCGGAGAAGTTAAAAATCCTGAAATCATAGCAAAACTAATGGACGTGTGCGACTTCTTCCACTACATTGCAGGAATAGACTATGAAGATATGGGAATTTCAGGGTCCATTTTGCCGGGACTCCAAAAAGAGGATGTTTCAGATTTGGATTATGTAATCTATGGACTTGACAACCACAGGAAAGCCATTGAAGCATTTAAAAAACATAGAAATGAGGAAGTCTACATTGAAGAAGTGGACAAGCACATCACCTTAAACGGAATTACAGATGACTACTGGGACTTTGTTTACAACAAAAGAATGAGCGATTCCAGCCTGACTCCTGAAGAATTCAAATGGTATGAAAACAGAAAAGCCAACAGGGGAACAATCAACGGCACATTATTTGATATTTTAGCCACAAAAGGATATGATGAGATTAAAGGAAGCTGGGGAGATACAAGATATGAACCTCAGGGAATAGCTAAAATAGAATGCGATATCGTAAGCGCACTTGGAGCCTTTGACAATCCGTCATTATACACAATTGAGAATCTGGAAGTCCTTGAAGGCGTTGAAAAAGACATTGTAGAAGTTGTTTCATTCACACACACCTACGCCGGCGAAGTGGTTGATGGAGAACATGTGATTGCCAAAGGAAAAGTCGAAAAGGTAATTCAGGATGGAAAGGAAGACTACTACAGGCTTGTTGTCGGAACTACCCGTGAGGCAATAGATGAATATCTCAAGCTAAAAATTCCTCCTGCATGAAAATATTGTCCTGAGTGATAAATATTTACTTGAAACACCATAATTTTATTAACATCACCTTATTTACTTCTTTTAAAAGAATTGGCCTCATTTAACACCACCATTATTTATAACATGAGATACAACCTAATATTACAAAAATTGAGAGGTTAGAAAATGATTAACGTATCTGCAATAAGGTCATATATGTACTGTCCAATGAAACTCTACCTGCAGAGCCATGTGGACCAAAGAGAAAACAGCGCAATAGAACTGAATCTGGAATTGAAAAAGATAAAAATAGATACACAGGATCTGATTCAGAAAAATATGCGCAAACTAAAAAAGGAAATGAACATAACCCAAATCGAGGATACACTATCGGAAAACGTTGCAAATTATCTTGAAAGCACATTTTCATCAATCCAGAACATGGATTTGGGATTGACAAACGACCAGGTGATTGAAATAAACAACGAAACCTACTTCAACATAAAGCTCCAGGCATTAAAATCCAAACAGGCCATGGAACTATTAGGAAAAAACGGTTTTGGAATAGTCGACATGTTTTTTCCGAACTGCATGTATTCCTATTTACTTAAAGACCAGAGACTGGAACTGATTGGATTATGCGATAAGATTGAAATAGTTGACGGCAAATATTTCCCGATTTCAATAAAGCATAACAATCCACCACTGAAAGGAGTATGGGATCAGGATGCAATGGACCTTGCAGCAAATGCAATACTGATAGAAGAGGAATTTGAAACTGAAGTCTTTGTAGGGTTTATTGAATACAGTAAAATCAATGAACGAAGACCAGTAGTGATGGATGTGAACCTGAGAAAATCACTGTTCAATACAATAAACGAAGTAAAAGAAATAGAATACAACAAAAAAGTGCCAACCGTGAAAATAAACGATAGAAAATGCGGAAATTGTGAATATAAAAATATATGCATAAAAGAATAGGGAACTAATCCTTATTCTTTTTAGTCATAAAATTTACCTAAGAACTCTTTCATTCTGGCATTATCAGATGAGAATACCTCATCAGGAGTTCCTTCTTCAATAATATAGCCATCGTCCATGAAAATTATCTTATCTGCCACATTACGTGCAAATGTCATTTCGTGAGTAACAATAACCATAGTCATGTGTTCAGCAGCCAAATCCCTGATTACAACCAGAATTTCACCAGTCAATTCGGGATCCAATGCTGAAGTCGGCTCATCGAAAAATAGAATATCCGGATTCATTGCAAGAGCACGGGCTATTGAAACCCTTTGCTGCTGGCCTCCAGACAATTCATGAGGATATGCGTCTTCCTTATCAGACAGTCCCATTTTCTTAAGCAAATCACGAGCGGATTTGAAAACTTCATCCTTATCTCTTTTTTGAACTTTGATTGGAGCATTAGTAATATTTTTCATGACAGTATGATGTGGGAACAGATTGAAATCCTGGAACACCAAACCGAATGTTCCATTAAAATCAATTATTCCACTATCTTCCTGCTCCAAATCTGTTATACAACGAAGTAAAGTTGATTTGCCTGAACCTGATGGTCCGATAATACATAATACTTCACCTTTTTCAACATTAAGAGAAATATCTTTAAGAACTACATTATCATCGAAACTTTTTTTAAGATTTTTTACTTCCAATAAACTCATAATATCTCCCTTATGCTAAATAATTAAATCTTTTTTCAAGACGTTCCATTACAAATGCTACAAGCACGTTAAATACATAATAAAATACTCCTGCAACCAGTAAAGCTGCGATGGATGCATCAGCTGCAGCAATCTGTTTGGCCACAGTAAACATTTCCGGAACTGCGATAACAAAAGACAATGAAGTATCCTTTACAAGAGTAATGACCTCGTTTGTTACTGATGGAAGAATAATTCTAAATACCTGCGGTAAAATAATCGTGAAAAATGTTTGAACTTTACCGTAACCCAATACCTGAGCAGCCTCATACTGACCTTTAGGAATAGCTTCAATACCTCCCCTATAGATTTCAGCAAAGTATGCTGCGTAATTTATTGAAAATGCAATGATAACAGCGATAAATCTATAGTCCGGTGAAAGGGTTGCTCCGAATATATAATAAGGTCCGAAAAATACAACAATTAATTGTAACATTAATGGCGTACCCCTCATGATAGATATGTAAATTTTCATTAGCCATCTGAGAGGAGCGAATTTACTCATTCTTCCGAATGCAATTAATAATCCTAATGGAAGAGAAAATAATAATGTAAGTAAGAATATTTCGATGGAGGTAACCATACCATCCATCAATAATCCTACCATTGATTCTAACATCATAGACTAGTCTACCTCATTTCAAAATCTATTTTTGAATAAGGGAACCTGGTACACCGTATTCAGTATAGTTTTCTGCAATAGCAGAGATGGTACCGTCAGCGTACATTTCATCTAATGTTGCTTGAACTTGATCTTTTAATGCAGTGTTACCTAATTTGAATCCAACACCATATTGTTCAGAGGAAATTGGAGTGTCTAAAATTTTGTAACTGTCTGAACTGTTTGAAGAACTGATTTGGTATTGTGCAACACCAATATCCATTGCAACTGCATCACATGCACCGGATTGTAAATCCATAAATGCAGTGTTATAATCTGCAACTTGTACTAAATCAGCAAAGGTATCTGCGATAGTTTTGTTGTCTCCTTCAAGAGCAGCTAAAGCAGAGGAATCTTTTTGAGTTTCTACAGTTTTACCTGCTAAATCTTCAATTGAATCAATTCCAGAATCTGTTTTTACAATGATAACTTGTTTGTTGTCGATGTATGGTTCGGACCATGTGTAGTCATCTTCCCTACCGTTTATTGTGAATCCGTTCCAGATACAGTCGATAGTTCCTGAATTTAATTCAGAGTCTTTAGCATCCCAGTCAATTGGCTGTTTTACTAAAGTCCAGTTGTTTCTGTCACAAACTTCTTGTGCTAAATCTAAGTCAAAACCAACATATTCTCCATTTTCTGAGAACCCGTAAGGTGGGAACTCAGCATCAAAACCAACGATGAATGTATCATTATCGTTAGTTACTGCATCACTAGAATCACCGCCTAAAAAGTCAAACCAACCTGCACTAGCAGTTCCCATAACTAAAAAAGCGACTAAAACTAATGCTAAAATAACACCTATTTTTTTATTCATTTTAAAACACCATAGTCATTATAAGAATAGAAAAATATTCTAATCTATGATATAAATTATATCATTTACAATATATAACATTATAAGATTTGATATAAAGCAATAATAATTTTTGAACAAAATTTATTAAAAAAAAGAGATTAAAATTTGATATTGTCGCCCAAACGTGAAATATCAAATACTGCAGTATCCGCAATAGCCATCACGGCCAGAACACCTGCCTGAATCGGATCAGTTACAATCAAATCAGCATACTTTGTTACGCTTCCAGGCATGTTTAATGAGATAACAATCAAATCATTATCCTTTTTAACCTGCTTTACTGATTCTGTAATAGCACCACCCATAAGTGAACCTGCAAGAACCAGTGCACTTACACGAGGCAATCTTGAAATAGCTTCAACAGCCTCCGCAATATTGTGTTCACCAACAAGAGGAATGGTATCTATACTGATACGTTCACCCCGTATGTTATGCCTGTCCGCTTCAGTTATAGCGCCCATAGCAACTTGAGATACCTGAGCGCCGCCACCAACGATGATAATACGTTTACCATATATGTCCAACTGAGAACCGTGCAATTCAACGGATTCCACTTCAGGAATCTTTTTCAAATCCTCAATCAAACCGTCGATGTCTTCAACATGCTCAAGTTCAAAATTGATAGAACCTTTATTGTTTTTTTCAACATAAAGGTGAGTGTAGCTGATATTAGCACCATATTCACTGATTACGGCAGTAATATCATCCAAAACTCCCTTTTTCTCATCGCTTATGATAGTAATACTATAATCATTCATTTTGTGGCCTGATTTTGTCTAATTCTGCATGTGCTTTTTTCCACATGCGCAAGTAATTGTCTTCACGAGTGACCGGAATAACATCAAGACCTAAATCTCTATGTTCAGCAATCCATTCTTCGTGAAATACAGGTATTTCAATTTTTATTGGTTCAGAGGTTTTATTTACGACTATGAGATTCCTATATGGAAAATCCCATTCAACAATATAGCCTCCAAGACTTACTATATGATATGGTCTCATAACAAATTTCAAAATAATCACCTCATAATAATCCGATTACGACAGCCAATATTCCAAGCAATGTTGCTCCAAGAATTGAAGGCAAGAGTTGTCTGTTGGTAAATACTGGAGTAAATGCAGAAAATATCCCCATCATCAATACAAAGACCAAAACAACAAATATATTGAGCAATATTGTTGGGGAGAACACTGTTGGCGGAATTCCGATAAACAATACTGAGAATAAAACACCTAAAGTCAGCATTAAGAATCCTCTTGTAATGAATACAACTGATCTGTATTTTGAAGCATATTCCATGTATGGTCCTTCAATAACATCACATTTGGCTTTGATAATTGAAAACGGATATTCATTTAACATAATCATGTAACCTATGAAAAATACTACTGCAGCAATTCCACCAGCTACTGTAAATAAGAATGGTCCGTGAGCCTGTTGATATGACACGATATCCTGAAGGAAAATGCTTCTGGCCTGTGTTACAGGAGCGAATAATGCCAAATACAAAGGGAATGAACCATAGGTTATCATTCTTAGGGATCTTCTAGCACTTATATCTTCAATAAATGAACGGGTAGTATTTAAGTGTGCTGCACCTTTTACCCTATCAGGGAAAGGCATTCTGACAGACATCACAGATTTGGACAAAGCACCCATCAATACATAACAAATCTCTTCAACCTTTAAAAGACCTACAATTGCAACCAGACTTGCAAGAGCAGGAATTGCATATGCATAAGGAGTTAAAGCAATGAACAGGAATAATACGACTAAAAAGCATATTACAGGTAATGCATTATATAATCCCGGCACCGGAGAAGAAGGCTTGATATTCTCTTTAAATAAGAATTTGATTGGAGCCATTATTCCAGGACTTGTTACAGGAGGTCCGATTCTTTGCTGAATCCTTGCATGAATATATTTTCTTTCAATTCCAGGCAATAATGTGGAAATTATAAAACAGACAATAACAGTTATTATTACTGCTAAAATTGAATTTATTGCAATAGCATTAATTTCAAACATGATTCTATCTCCTTATAATCTCAATTGCCCTATCAGTGCATGTGAAACATGGGTCGCATTGCACAATACATAGCTGTGCATCTGTAATATGATCACCTATACAAGCATATTGCATTGCACCAATGTTTGCCATTGACGGAGTTCTGATAATACAGTGCCTAATTCTTCCGCTTTCCAATGCATAGGAATGATAAAGAGTTCCTCTTGGAACTTCAATATAACTTTCAATAATGTCAGTGTCAAACATTTCCCAATCCCTATTTACTACTTTTCCTTCAGGGATATTGGCAATAGCTTGACGGATAATTTTAATTGATTCGAAAGACTCCAAAGCTCTCATCAAAAGATTTGATTTGACGTCACCATCAGGTTGGGTCACAACATTAAAGTCAAAGTCATCATATTCAAACATTGTAGTCCTTAAATCTCTTGCAACACCCGTTGCTCTTAATGACGGTCCTGTAACAGCCAATTTAATAGCTTGTTTGGCAGGCAATGCACCGACACCAGTGACCCTTGAAATCAATATTGAATCCGCCAAAAATCTTTGAGCGAAATCCGTTAATCCTTCTTCTAATTTATCCATATCCTCTTTAAGTCTTTGCAGTTTTGCCTCATCCAAGTCACATCTTGGCCTTACACCACCAAGTACAGGACAACCATATTGAACCCTGTTTCCTCCAATCATGGCAAGAAGTTCCATTACAATTTCCCTTAAGTAAAATACCCTCATTGAAAATGTCTCGTGAGCTACAGTTTCACAACCGTGCGCCAAATAAAGGAAATGTGAGTGTAATCTTTCAAGTTCACCCATTATTACACGAATATAACGTGCTCTTTCAGGTATTTCAATATCAAGACCAATTTCTGCGGTTCTGCATGAATTCCATACATGTGAGTTTGAACATATTCCACAAATCTTTTCTGTTAAAGCGTTGGCTTTTTCAACTGGTAATCCTTCCATGATACGTTCAATACCCCTATGATTAACACCAATTGTTATTTCAGCTTCCTGAACAATTTCATCTTCAACAAAAAGCCTTACCCTATATGGTTCCAATGCAGCGGGGTGAACTGTACCCATTGGAATTTCTGTTTCGATAATATTACTTCTTGGTACTTTTTCCTCCATTTAATCACCTAATCCGCATCTAATAATGTTGGTAATAATGATACCACACCAGCTAAAACATCTTGAGGCCTTACTGCACATCCAGGTATCTTTGCAGCGACAGGTATGACGTTTTCAACTGGACCTTCAATTTCCTCGGACGGAATATCCCCATGAATGTTTTTGTATACTCCACCCATCAATGCACAACTTCCAGCAGCTACAACTAACTTCGGTTCGGGGATAGCTTCATAAATAGCTTCCAGAGGTTTTCTGTTCAAATGTGTAACAGGTCCTGTTACAACCAATACATCAGCTTCACGAGGATTCCAAGTTAGGAAAACCTTATACTGTTCAGCATCAAATCTTGGAGATAATATTGAATTTACAATTTCAATATCGCAACCATTACATCCTCCAGTGTATACTAGCATGACATGTATTGCTCTTGCTCTTGAAAAAGATTTAATCCCCATTTATTCACCATCCTCTCTATTTTTTAACACGGTTTTATCTGAAAGATACGTTGCAATAACTTTAAGTTTATCTTCTGAAATTTTAACCGGCTGTTTGATTAGTTCGTTGACATTGACTTCCTGATCTCCAACACAGCTTGGATGAATTGTTCCTTTCTGTCCGTAAAGTGAGAATACCGGACAGAAATCATGACAATAATAGCAAACTATACATTTTTCAAGATTAATTTCAGGTACTTGATTTTTAATCCAGTCTTCTGTTATTTTAACTGGTGTTGCTAGATTTTTCATCTCTATAGCATTTGTTGGACAGACATTTGCACAGCCTGCGCAACCGATACATGCAGATTCGTCCACCCTATCGTCCACTTCAACGGATAGTGTGGCAATCTGATTTCTCATATCCATATCGGTTACTCTATCTGCAGCAAAAAAGATTCTTTTAAAGTTAGTAAACGCTCCTTCCAAAGCTACTCTTAGCATACTTCTCATTTAAATACCCTCTATTGAATCTTTAAAATTTCTCTCGAAGATAAATGCGTTTGCAGGACAGCTGTTCTTACATGCACCACAATATGTACATTTTTCTTCATTAACTATAAATTCACCATTAATTTCATCAATTGCTTCGTATGGACATGTTTTATGACATAAACCACAATGCATACATAATTTTTGGTCAATTAGATTGAATCCGCCAGAGATTTCTGCCTTATACATTGTTGTTCTAGGAATTGCATTGACCGGACAGTGAACTGCACAGTTTTCACACAATATACATTTTTCGAGATTCACTGAAATTGTGCCTCTGTTTAATGTGATTGCATCTTCCTGACACACTTCGCAACATATTCCGCATGAGATACATTCATCGGAAACGCTTCCGTCCCAGCTTGCAACCTTATATCCTCTTGCATTGACTACATCACAAACCTGAACACATTTTCCGCAGCTTACACAGAATCCTGCAAGTGTTGGAAGCTCAACTTCATCAAATTCGTCATAGATAAACATCTCTTCATCCTCATGCAAGGTTTTTACAGGACAATGGCTGATTGCCTTGTCATGAGTTGAATCGACATCTTTGGTCGGATCATATCTTAATTTTGAATCGTCTTTTACAAGTGATCCGTTCTCACATAAGTCGGAACATAAACCACAGTTAAGACAGGATACAATATGTCCATCAGCTTTCTGATTGATTTTGTTGACAATCAAATTGAAATCGTCCATGGATATTGCATTGTTCGGACAGGATTTCATACAGTTCAGACAAAGAGTACATGTTGAACTGTTAATGATTTGACTTTTATTCATTGATCCGTTAGGACATACGTCACTGCATATTCTGCATTCACTGCATATTCCTTCAGACCTGTCCCTGACAACATCGATAGCGTTTGTAGGGCAGTACTGATAACATCGTCCGCAGAATATACATTTATCAAAGTCAGTTCCGAAATATCCTCGGGTAACTTCCTTGACCTTATCTGCCTTTTGAGGAAGATTGTCATATTTTGGAATCAGCATGTTCATTGATTCTATGAAATTTATCTGTTTTTCACGTGTGAATTCGCTTCCGTCGACTCTTGACGGACAGATTTCACTGCAGACGCCACAGCGTGAACATAATCCGTAAACGATGCCGTCTTCAATATGGATGTTGTTTGTAGGACAGTTGTACATACAGATTCCGCATCCGTTACATTTTGCCCTGTCTATAACATAGCCCCCATAACTGTTGATGAAAATAGCATCATTCGGACAGTTTTCATAACAGATTCCGCAAGTAATGCAGCTGAAAGCTTTTCCATTAATTAAACGGATTGCTTTTGTAGGACATTGTTTAATACACTCTCCTTTTCCTTCACATGTATTAGTTGATAAAAACATTATAACACCCCTTTAGCTACTCCTTGCAAATATGAATTTAGACAACAGAACACCAATTAAAGCTGAAGCAAAAGCGGTGGACAATGGGAAATAATCATAAAATGGGAATTCCCCCAATTGCCATGCCATAACGAGTCCAGCTATAATAATGATTACATATGAGGAGGCCTTAAATGAAGTGTCATCCATATTTCCGGTTCTGATTTGAGACCCGATGATTATGCCCAGCAGCAAACCGAATATTATTGGTCCTAAAGAAATCATTCTGCTTCCTCCTCTACTAATTTTTTAAATCCTGCGAATGCGATTACAATAGCGCTTAATCCTACGAATACTTTTAAACCTACGAAAATATTCAGGTAAGGAATAATACCTGCATTAGTGGAATCAGGATAATGGAATATTGTCTGGATTGAAGCCGGAACAATATTGAATATGTCTGCTCCGACATTATACAGGAAGAATCCTCCTGCAAATAATCCGACAAGACCTAAAATAATATATCCTAACGCACCGATAGATTCAAATATGTCAATGTAGGTATGTGAAAATTCCAATGGAGAATTGCCTAATCCGTAAACGAGAATGGACAGGATAACCCCAGAGGCAATCATTGCTCCACCTTGGAAACCTCCCCCAGGAGTTATGTGACCTCCAAGAATAGTCATTATACCTAAACAAATCAGCAAGATTGAAATTGGTAAAGATATTAATTTAAGAATTTGACTCATGGTTTGCCCCCTAATCTTCCTCTACCAAATACAAGTAAAACTACAAGTCCTGCAGTTAACAGTATGATTGATTCTCCTAATGTATCATAGCCTCTGAAATCAAAAATAACTGCCGTTACCATATTTGGTGCTATTTGAGTTCCTAATGCGTTATAAATGTTGCTTACACCTGGAGTAATCATGCTGCTTACATGGTAAACTGCATCAAATAATGTAACTGAAAGTATTGCAGTCATAACAGCTGCGAATAAATTTCTAATAGTGTTAGACAAGAGTACCACCCCAATATAAGAATACTACAATCAGACCTAAAACAATGATTGCATAGAACAACATTTTTTCCAATGAATCTTCCTGTTCTATTTTGAACTTAGGAATGAGAGGTATATTGCTGATTAACACTATAGCAAGAATGAATGTAACCAACCCTGCAAGCAATATGCTGACATGTCTAAGCAATAAAGAAGCGATAACCAATGAAACAATGAGAAATATTTCAGCAGTAATGCTTCCGGAAACATCCGCATTAGTTACAGGACCTGGAGAGAACAATTCTTTAAACTTTTTTACAACATAAAATATTTGATCATAAAGTTTCATTGCAACATGCCTCCTACATAACTGGAAATTCCATTAGTTACAATATCCGGGAATAAACCGAATGCGATAATTATTAACAATAAAACTGCCATTGCAAATACCATTGCCCTTGGAACGTCCTTGTCAACAACTTCCAAATCATGTGGTTTAGGTCTTAAAAACATAGAGTAGAATGTTTTTACAAATACTACAAAGGTTGCAATACTGACCATAATAGTTAAAATGGACAATTCGGGATAACCACAACTTAAAGAAGCCTGAACAAGCATTAATTTTGATTGAAAACCGCTTAATGGAGGTACACCGGCCATAGCTAAACCGCCAATGAGAAGCATTATTCCAACTTTAGGGTGATAAGCCAAAAGACCTCCCAATTTACGTGTATCCACTTCATTAGTAGCATTTACAATAGCTCCGAAACCAATGAATAATAATGCAGTAATAACTATTTCGTTTAAAGCCTGGAACAGACCTGCTGTTATAGCAAACTGTGTTCCAAGACCGATACCTAATCCTATGAAACCTAGCTCTCCCACAGCTAAAAATCCGATCATACGTCTGAAGTCTGTCTGGGTCAGTGCAAGAGATACGCCTAAAATCATTGCAATAACAGAGAACAGGACTATGAGAACTTCGAATATCGGAAGAACTGAGTATATTCTGAACATTATGATAACAATTGAAATCATTGAAATAACTGTGAATGACTGGAGTAAAGCTGCTCCATGAGGTTCTGCCTTGGAATAGATTCCGGATTTGATAGTGTGGAACGGAGGTAAACCTGAAGCATATAACCATCCGAAAAATATCAATCCAAGTGATAACAGGAACACGGGAGAAGTTATATCCAATAGTCCTCCACGGATAATGGCTACAATATCTGTAACGTTAACGGTACCTGTCATTGCTAAAAGGAATCCTATTCCCAGAAGCATTATAGGACTTCCGATTGAACCTAAAATCATATATTTCAAAGCCATTTCATAACTGTAGTCAATTGATGAAGCCGCCACTATACCGACCTGTGCAAGCGCCAATATTTCAAAGAACACAAACATGTGGAAAATATCATCTGTCAATATCAGTGCAGTTACTGAAGCCGTACCCATGAATAGCAGGAACAAATATGGTCCTGAGACCTTTTTATATTTGGTCAGGTAAATGAAGACCACTAAAAATGTCAATATTCCAATTACTGCAATGAATATCTGCTGCAGGAAGCTGAATGAATATGTGATTGCCGGATGATAAACAATATTTGTAACATTATCCACAATCGGCTGATAACCTCCGAAGAAATGGAGACCGTAATTTGATGCCAACGGGATGATAGGCAAACATATAGCAACAACAAATGCAAATATCCTGATAACTTTGTCGAATTTTGAAAAAGCACTGATGAGCAATGCCGCCATCATAGGTACAATAACCATCAAAGGAATTAATTCATTCATCGTATTCCTCCTGTTTGGATGTGTCAGCAAGCATTACACTAGTACTTAATGTTCCGTATTTTCTGTATAGAACCATTACTAAAGCAAGCATAACTGCTAATGTGGAAGCTCCAATTACGATACTGGTAAGTACCAAACCGTATGGAAGCGGATATGATGCGTTTGACGCAAACCATGTCGGATCCATATCCGGCAATAAGATTGGAACTATTCCTCCAGCTTTATAACCAATTCCTACAATGAACAGATTGGCTCCCTCTTCTATAAAGCTGATACCAATGATTTTTTTGATAATATTATCTACAAAGATTGCTGCATAAAGACCAATGACAACAAGAGCAATTGATGTAAACAATACTGCCAATTGAGTTTCAGCCATTATGCATCACCCCTTTGAGTTTTCTTAACAGCCAATGCTATGAATACCGGCACGATTGCCGCACCAACAATAGCCTGAGTTAATGCAACATCAGGAGCAAGCAGAATTTGGAACAATACTGCAAGAGCCCCACCGGAAAAACCTGTTAATATTGCTGCCTTCAATAAATCCTTTTGAATTAGAGCAAGGATGGCACTTACAATAATTATAATCATCAATATTATATCCAACATCTTTACTCCTCCTCAACAATATCCAAGGTTGAAATTGTGAAACGATCATCAGTTTTGAGCTTTTCGGAATCCTCATTTTCCAATTCCTGAACTTTAGATCTAGGTACGATAAACGGATTTGAATCGTCTACATCATCTTCTTCAATTTCACCTAATTTAGCGTTATTCTCAACATCCTCACCTTTATAAAAGGCATTAGCTATTGCATGAGCTGTAAATGGTGCTATAATGAAGTATATTCCTGCAAGCAGATATTGGCCTAAACCAATCATTGCAATAATACAGGCGATATCGAATATACCTACAATATGGATTCTACCATAAACCGCATTTTTCATATCTTTAGAAAGACTTAAAAGACCGACAGCAGATACAATTACCAGAAATGCCGCAATTATCAGAAGGGCTGACTGTATATACTCAACAATCATTACTTATCGCCCCCGGCAACAACAGCAAAAGCAACAGTACCTACAAATCCAAAGAATATTAAAGCTAATGATATATCCCTATAAAAAGTGAGATTATACATTTCTCCACAAACAAGTAAAGCCATAGCAAAAGCTACAACAACAACGGAACTTCCAAGCAATCCCATTGATGTGGTTTTGTATGCGCTTGCCCTTAGAGCTGCAATCATCATTATCATGAATGCAATAATCAAAATATATTTTGAAATAATCAATATGTCCATTACTATCCCACTCGATTAATTTAAATAAAAAGAAAAGTTATTTAACAAATAAATCTACTCTAACATTTTCTTAATATACTTTTCAAAAGGAATTATATCCTCTTTACTTCTTGGAGAAATAGCAGCTACTTTAATAATTTGATTTTCAGAATCTAAATCTACAGATAAAGTTCCTGGAGTTAAAGAAATACTATTTGCTAAAATTGTCTGTGAAACAGGTCTTTTCAATACTGTTTCAACGTCTATAACTACAGGATTAATATCTCTTCTCATAATCTTATTAAAAACAACGTCAACGGTTGATTTAATAATTTCGTAAATAAGGTCTAAGAAATAAATAATTCCATAACCAATTCTAGTCAAAAACATTAAACAAGCTCCATTTCAATTAAATTTTAAGTCAAAATCTTGACTATATAAACATACATTATTATTTATCATGATTATTTATTATAAATGTATGCTTTTGATAAAAAAAATTTATAACATTGACAATGAAAAATTGAAAAAATTAATCTAATTAAATTAAATTTTGTAAAATCAAATTTAAGAAAGATAAATCACATAATATCTGATTTAAAAAGGTTTTGATTAAAATAATGAAAAAAATAAATGAAAAAGTTATCATGACAAATTAAAATATATGAAAATTCCTTAAATTGTTTCAATAAAGACGAATAATAAATATGAACAATGTTAATGATTTTTACAAAAGTTTATAAACAATTAAAGTTAAAAAAATACATAATTGAATAAATGAGGTGATTAGTGGTAAATGCTATACTTGCTGCAATTTTATCCTTCTTCATTCCAGGATTAGGACAGGCTATTGCTGGTGACATTAAAAAAGGTATTATCTTTTTTGTAATCGCAGTGATTATCGGAATTGTTGCAGGATTTATCTTCAATAATTGGATTGTATGGATAATAGGCCTGATATATGACTTATATGTAGCATATGACGCATATCAAATGGCCCAATAAGCCATTATTTTTTTTCTTTTTTTAATTACATCATGAAAGCAATATTCCAAAATAACGGGAATATTTAATGAAATGAGACTGGCGAAAAATTCAAATTCTAAAAATTACAGTTTCATCACTAAAAATTCAAAATCGATTTAATATCCTATTTTTCAAAAAGAAATGATTTTCATCCCCAAAATTATGAAATAAAAAACTTCCCATATGAGGTCAATATTGCTTTAAAGAGGTTAAAATCTATTGAAATAACCTATAACACTTATATATGAGTAAAATAGATGAAAAAACACAACCCAATGAAAAGGTGAAAAATATGGAACCTCATGAAAAAATAATAAAATCATTGAAAAATAAGGTAGATGAAAAAGAGATTGTTGAAGCATTGCTCCCTGAAGAAAATGAAGGCACCGATTTGAGAAAGATTGGTGATTCAAAAGACCTTGATTGCGATGGAAAAAATGAGCTGTTTGACGGAATATATGAAGACAGTAAAGAGGAAGTGATTATTGATATAAGACTAACTGATCACATCCTTGATGAAAAGGAACTTGAAGAACTAGTACCTTTCTGGAGAGCATTGACTGAAACATACAACAAACCCGTTTCTCCAGTATTTATTGTGAGGCCAAAATAAGTAAATCTATATATCTGGAAAAACAAATTTAGTTATACCTAAAAATGGTGATTGGATGGATTTGATAGAAAAGATGGAACCGATAATTTTAATATTAGCCATATTCATAGGACTAATCTTAAGCAGAATAGATTTGCTGGCCAGTAATACCGGAAATCTGATTAACTTATTCCTGTGCCTGATGCTATACGGATTATTTTTAGAGGTTCCTCTTAAAGACCTGAAAAAAAGCTTTAAAAATATCAAATTCACATCCACAAGCCTAATCATTAATTTTATATGGACACCGCTATTTGGTTATTTGTTAGGAGACATATTTTTAAATGGCAATATCGATATATTCATCGGATTTTTCATGTTAATATTGACACCTTGCACTGACTGGTATTTGGTATTTACCAAAATGGCTAAAGGAGACCTGAACTTAAGCATATCACTACTTCCTATAAACCTAATCTTGCAGATTATTTTACTTCCCATATATTTAATAATATTTTTCTCAAGCAACAATTCAATGAACTACATTGATCTTGGATATTCATTGCTGATAGTGATTGTGATACCGTTTGCATTAGCGCAGATAACTAAAATTATCTTAAAAAATAACTTGAAAGAAAAAGTAACCGGATTTTTTAGTGAATATCAGATCGTCTTTTTAGCATTAGCAGTTTTTGCAATATTTAACAGTAATGGAGAGCTATTGTTTGAAAATCTGGAATCAGTTTTAACAATATTTCCTCCATTGCTTGCATTTTTTGCAGCGAACACTATTATAGACTTACTTTTATCTGAAAAAATCAACTTCACATACGAGGAATATGCAAGCCTTACCATGACCACACTGGCTCGAAATTCACCATTGGCACTGGCCATTGCAATTAACTCATTTCCCGGACATGAACTGATAGCTATCGCGCTTGTTATCGGACCGCTGATAGAGCTGCCTGTCCTATATCTCGTTTCAAGATTTGCATTGATGATAAAAAATTCAGGACTCTTTTTTACATGCAGAATCAACTGATAAAGCTTTCAAAAAGTGTAAATAGCATTGGGATTCTGCAAATCAAAGCCAAAATTATTAAAATGAATATTGCTCCGATTGCAAAGTTTCTATAATATTTTTTTGAAGAGACAGGAGCGAATAGTTTGACGCCTGCAGGAGTCGTTGCATCAAGAACAACATGAGAAAACAGTCCTAAAAACAAAGACAGGACTATCTGAATATAAGTTATTTCAAATGCCCGTAAAAACACTACAGAAATGAAAAATAATGGGATGAATATAGGAAGTAACCTTTTATTAAGGAATAGAAAGCTTAAAAGAGCTATCAGTATTGCGATTAAGTAGTTATTCGGGAGGACTGTTACATTAATTATCAAATCCCACCCCCATATTAATATTAGAGAAACTGCAGAAGCCAATATTATAGTTCCAGGGATAGAATGTGTAAAACTTCTGTGTTCTGAGAAATAAAAGGTTACACCGAGAAATACTATTATCAGTCCTATAAAATAAGGCAATTTTAGGACATATAATGATATGAATACCAATAAACCTAAAATAATCATCTTATAAACATTCTCTTTCCTGAATTTATGATCAAAGTCTGGAATGTTTGCACCAATGACGGCCAAAGCAATTATCAGAGGATTAAAAGAAAACATCAATGCCAATATTAATGCAAACAGAGAATGACCCTTATAAGAAGACATGTTATCACCTTACTTACAAAAATCCTAATGGATTTCATTAATATTTAAATAAATATAAATATATCTAGTTTATCCGAGAGCATTTGAACAGTAATTCAAAATCCAAAATAAGCTAAAAAACTTTTCATCTGCTCTAAAGACTTTTCAAAACTTCCTTTTCCGATTGAAGCAAATGGAGACAATACTTCACATGTAACCGCAGGAGTTCCTCTCAGATTGCACACATCCTCAACGGCTCCTTTATACTGTGAGCCTGCAATATCATATGTGATTATTTCACTTCCGACATTTTGGGAAATGTAGCGTGCTATCAAAAAGCTTTCGGGAGACGGGTTTTTTGATGAAAACACCGATTCACAACCGGGATTGCTGTTATATGCTGTTGAGTGAAAATCACCGACAAAATCTATTTTCAGCTCTTCAATGGAG
Organism: Methanobrevibacter sp.; assembly: GCF_017447225.1. GTDB lineage: Archaea > Methanobacteriota > Methanobacteria > Methanobacteriales > Methanobacteriaceae > Methanocatella. The sequence goes on from NZ_JAFSNZ010000082.1 coordinate 30,209, forward strand.
CGAACAATTTGGTTGCTTAATGAATTAGTGATATGTGCTGCCCTATTTAAATCTAGTGAATTGAATGTTCTTTCATTGTTCATTGTAGATTTTGGACTGGCAAAAGGGATAAAATAAATAGTGTTGTTTATTTTTTTGTCGATTAACTCATTCAATAATGTTAAATTAGCTAATTGTGGAGGTAATTCGTTTCCATGGATACCGGATAAAATAAGAATTTTTTTACCTTTATTTCCCATTTTAAAAATTGGGGTTCCGTAAACACAGGAATATAAAACGAATCTGGAAAAATCAGTCAATCTGATTTCTTCAAAAATATTCTTGTTTCTGGAAATATAGCCCCTTGAGAGAAAAGAAACATATGTCATTTCCACATTTTCAAAATTATCCACAGCATCGAAATCCATATTAATTTATTAAATCAAAGTCTTATTTAACATTTTTACTTGTTGGGATGAAATTGAAAAAATATATTAAAAAATTAATTAAACTTGTCAATTATGAGCGCGAAGCTGAAATCGAACTGATGGTTTCTGAAATAGAAAAGATGTCAGGCCAAAAAAGGGAAGAACTTGGAAGAGCCATCAATAAGGTTAAAGGCAAATATATTGGAAAGGAACTGGGCTTAAACATTGTACAGTTCGGAAGACCTGAAATCATAGACACTGAAATCAGTGTTGGAGACATGATTCTTGTAAGTACAGGAAATCCACTGCGAAGCGACCTGACAGGTACCGTAACTGAAAAAGGAGCCAGATTTGTAAAAGTTGCCTTTGACGGAAGGGTTCCCAAATGGGCACTGAAAAAAAAGGTGCGTCTAGACTTATATGCCAATGACATTACATTCAGACGAATGGAGGATAATCTGAAGCATTTAAGCTTAAGGGGTAAAAATGCATTGGAATATTCCCTGAACAAAAGAGACCCCCAGCCAAGCAGAGACAATGTTTATATCGACTATATTGACCAGCATTTAAACGAATCACAAAAATTAGCGGTTAAAAACTGTTTAACTACACAAAATTTCTTTTTAGTTCACGGTCCTTTCGGAACAGGGAAGACAAGGACATTAGTCGAATTGATATCCCAGGAAGTAAGACAGCACAGGAAAGTTCTCACAACCGCTGAAAGCAATGCTGCAGTGGACAACATTGTTGAAAGGCTTGTTCTCAATAAGAAACCGAAGATAACCAGATTGGGCCATCCGCAAAGGGTATCCAAAGACAATATTACCTACACATTAGCCTATAAAGTTGAAAAACACTCCCTTAACGATAAGATAAAAAGAATCCATAAAAAAATCGATAATTTAATTGAAAAAAGAAGCAGCTTTACAAAGCCAACTCCACAATACAGAAGAGGATTTAGCGACCATGACATATTATATCATGCCTCCAAGGGAAAGGGAGGGCGTGGAATAAGTGCCGAGAAAATGAAGTCCATGGCAAACTGGCTTGATTACAATTTAGAAATCGATGAACTTCATGATGAGATTAAAAGAGTGGAAAACAAGATGATCAAGGATATTATTGAAACAAGCGATGTGATACTATCCACCAACTCATCAGCTGCACTTGACAGCATTAAAGACACAAAATTCGATGTGGTGATAGTTGATGAGGCATCACAGGCAACAATTCCAAGTGTTCTGATTCCGATAGCCAAGGCCCGCAGATTCATTCTTGCAGGAGACCACAAGCAACTTCCGCCAACCATAATCAGCGACAGGGCAGGTGATTTGCAGGATACGCTGTTTGAATCACTGATTGAGAAATATCCTCACAAGTCACAGCTTCTGAATGTTCAGTACCGTATGAACAAGACACTTATGGAGTTTCCGAACCATGAATTCTATAACAACAACCTGAAAAGTGATTCAAGCGTTAACGACATTACCTTAAAGGATATTTCGGATGTTGAAGACGATGATGCATTATTGTTTATAGACACTTGTGACTTGGAAAAAAATCATGAAAAGCATCTCAAGGATTCAAAGTCTATTGTGAATCATATCGAGGCCAGAATTGCCCTGAAGGTAGCTAATGACTACATCAAATCCGGAATTTCACCAGAAGACATTGGAATAATTAGCCCATATGCTGATCAGGTAAAAATAATATCAGAAAAGACAGATATTGAAGTCAAGACTGTTGACGGTTTTCAGGGCCGTGAAAAAGAAATCATTATAATTTCAACAGTTAGAAGCAATGAATATGGACATATTGGATTTTTAAAGGATTTAAGAAGGCTTAATGTTGCAATAACCCGTGCTAAAAGAAAACTGATAATTATAGGCAACAGTGAAACGTTGAAATCAAATGCAACATATGAACGCTTGATTGATTTTGTTGAAGACAAAAACTTGAGAGTTATAATTTAGGTATACCTAAACTTTATATATTATGAAAATCTAAATATAAAGTAGAGAGCGAAATGTGCACTCACAATTAAAACACTTTCAAACTCTGCTCTTAATTGGGTGTTTAATTTTTCAAAAGCCCATATAACTTTTCAACCTCAATTATAACTCCCGATTAAGAGTACTCTTCTGTCAATTACTTTTTTTGAAATAACCACATATAATAATTATATACTATTAAAAACAAAATTAAATAATGAATTCATTTTTATAAAATTATTTTGGTGATTAAATGGATAAAGTAGTTTTAGCATTTAGTGGAGGATTAGACACCTCCGTATGTGTTAAATTATTAGAAGAAAAATATGATGTTGAAGTAATAACCGCTTGTGTAGATGTAGGACAAGGCGAAGAAGAAATGGCTAAAGCAGAAAGCATGGCTGCAAAAATTGGAACTGGAAAACACTACACAATTGACGCTAAAGAAGAATTTGCAAACGAATATATTGCAAGAGGAATAAAAGCAAACGCTGAATACGAAGGATATCCTTTAAGTACTGCACTTGCAAGACCATTAATAGCTCAAAAAATCATTGAAGTTGCTGAAAAAGAAGGAGCTACCGCAATTGCACACGGATGTACCGGAAAAGGAAACGACCAATTCAGATTCGAAGCAGTAATTCTTGCAATGTCAGATTTAGATATAATCGCTCCAATCAGAGAATTAAACTTAACCAGAACTGAAGAGCAAGCATACGCTGAAGAAAAAGGCATCAAATTAAATTACGATAAAATCTACAGTATTGATGAAAACATCTGGGGAAGATCCATTGAAGGAGGAAACCTTGAAGATCCTGCAAACGAACCTCCTGAAGACATTTACGAATGGACCAAATCCTGGAAAGACGCTAACGATGAACCTCAAAAAGTTACAATCGAATTCGAAGAAGGTATTCCTGTAGCTATTGACGGTGAAATGATGCCGTTAATCGAATTAATCAGAAAAGCAAATCAAATTGCCGGTGACAACGGTATTGGAAGAGTTGACACCATTGAAAATAGGATGATCGGACTCAAAAGTAGGGAAAACTACGAAGTTCCGGGAGCAAAACTCTTAATTGCAGCTCACCAGGCACTTGAAGAGCTCGTACTTACCACTGACGAGTTAAGATTTGCAGAATACATGTCCACATTATATGCTGACTTGGTATACAGAGCACTATGGCAAGAACCTTTAAGAGAAGACTTAGACCAGGCTATCGACAACATGCAGCAAAGAGTCAGCGGTGAAGTCACAATGAAACTCTTTAAAGGCTCAATTCAACCGTTAGTAAGAAAATCACCTTTCAGCTTACACAGCATCGAACAAATCACTTTCGAAGATAAGGAAACCGATCAAAGAGAAGTTGAAGGTATGATTAAATACCACGGTTTACAAGCTGCAAATTATCAGAAATTAAACAGATAGCTTCAAAGCTATCTTAAACTCTTTTTTATTATTCAGTAAATTTTAAAAAACATTAAAAGAGTATGATTAATGATGAGAGTTTAAAATAGACTTAATAGTATGGAAATGGATGTTGGAGGTTTAAGATTATGATAGGTGAGAAAGTTTAAAATAGACTTAATAGTATGGAAATTATGTGACTGTAGAGAATGAGGATGCTGATAAGGTTGCTGGTTTAAAATAGACTTAATAGTATGGAAATTTATATCTATAATTAAATATATTATTATTATTAATGTTTAATATAGACTTAATAGTATGTAAATTTGGATTTTTTTTTCATATTTGTTTATTTTCAAATTGTTTATAATATAATTAATA